>DASVFV010000020.1:0-8824 GCA_036379875.1 Burkholderiales bacterium
TCGGCGCCGCGGTGCCGAAGCCGCGCGCGGTGCTCGTCGTTTCGGCGCACTGGTACATCGGCGCCACTGCGGTGACCGCGATGGCGAAGCCGAAGACCATCCACGACTTCTACGGATTTCCGCCCGAGCTCTTCGCCGTCCAGTACCCGGCGCCGGGCGCGCCCGAGGTGGCGCAGGAAGTGGCCGAGCTGCTCGGGCCGGTGGGCGCGGGCCTCGACGCCGGCGAGTGGGGCTTGGACCATGGCACCTGGAGCGTGCTCGTGCACATGTTCCCGAAGGCGGACGTTCCGGTGCTGCAGCTCTCGATCAACCTGCTGAAGCCGTTCGAGTACCACCTCGAGCTCGGCGCGCGCCTCGCGCCTTTGCGCGCGCGTGGCGTGCTGATCGTGGGGAGCGGCAACGTCGTGCACAACCTGCGCCTGGTCGAATGGCGGCGTCCCGATTTCGGCTTTCCGTGGGCCGAGCGCTTCGACAGCGCGGTGCTCGAGCAGCTCGCGCGCGATCCGCAAGGCGTGCTCGCGGTGAAGGACCATCCGGATTTCCGCATGGCGGTGCCGACGCCCGACCATTTCGTGCCGCTGCTCTACGTCGCCGGCCTGGCGAGCAAGGACGAGCCGCCCAAGCCCGTGATCCAGGGCTATTCGCTCGGCTCGATCTCGATGACGATGTATGCGGTGGGCGGAAGCTTCGGCGCGGACGAGGGCGGCGCGGCCGCGTCGCTGCCGGGCGGCGTGCCCGCGGACCAGACCAACACCTAGCTCCATGCCTCAACGCAAGCGCATACCCTCCTCGGAAGCCATCCTGGACGCGGCGGTGGAGTACACCTTCCCCGCGAGCGACCCGATCTCCATCGACTATGCGTACCGCGCTCGCGAGCGCGAGCAGCGCGCCGCCGAGTCGCGCGGCGCTACCGGCGGCGAGGACGACACCGGGCGACAGGACAAGTAGCGTCGCGCCAGTGGCCGTCACCCTCATCGCCGCCCTCGACGATTCGCCTGCCTCGCTACAGGCGGCGCGCCTGCTCGCGCGCTACGAGGGCGAGCGTGAGCGGCTCGCGATCGTGGCGCTGCACGTGCAGGCGCGCCCGCTCACCTTGTGGCCCGGGCCGGCCATCGACCAGGGCAAGCTCGACGAGGCGCTGCTCGCGCAGGGCGAGCGCCAGCTCGCGCCGGCCTGCGCGATCCTGGCCGATGCGGGGTTCGCGCCGGAAAGGGCGGTGCGCCTCGGCGTGCCGTCCGACGCCATTGCCGAAGAGGCGATGCGCCGCGGCGCCGAGCTGATCGTGATGGGCACGCGCGGCCACGGCGCGCTCGGCGGCTTTGCGCTCGGCTCGGTCGCGCTGCGCGTCGCGCACCGTGCGCAGGCGCCGGTGCTGCTCGTGCAGCCCGATACGCGCCTGCCGCAGAGCGCGGGACGCGGCTTGCGCGTGCTGGTGCCGCTCGACGGCTCGAGCCACGCGCATCGGGCGGTGAGCTTCCTGCTCGGCGCGCGGGACTGGCTCGGCGAGACGCAGGTCGACCTCGCGCACGTCCGCGCCGCGTCCTCGCTGTGGGACCTGCTGCTGCCCGCCGAGCGCAGCCTGATCGACGAGTGGGGCAGCGTCGAGGCCGAGCACGCCACGCGCGACGCGCGCGCGCTGCTGCACGTGGCCGGGGTCCCGTACCGGCTGCACGAGGCCGAGGGCGACGCGGCGCACGAGATCGTGCGGCTTGCGCGCGAGCTCGCCAGCGAGCTGATCGTCATGGGCACGCGCGGCCTCGGCGCAGTGCACCACGCGCTGATCGGCTCGGTGGCCCTGAAGGTCGCCCAGGCGAGCCCGGTGCCCATGGTGCTCGTGCCCTGAGCGAGCGCGGCGCTTGAAGCTCAACATCCTCTCGGACCTGCACCTCAGCCAAGGTGAGCTGCCGCTGCCGGAGAACGACGCCGACCTGGTGATCCTCGCGGGCGACCTCGGGCGCCCGGCGCGCGCGATGGCGTGGGCGTCGCGCATCCCGAAGCCCGTGCTGTACGTGGCGGGCAACCACGAGTTCTACGGCGGCAGCATCGAGGGCGGCGTGGCGGAGCTGAAGCAGCTGTGCGCAGGGACGCGCATCCGCGTGCTCGATTGCGAAGCGGTGGTGATCGGCGGCGTGCGCTTCCTCGGCGCCACGCTGTGGACCGATTTCAGGCTCGAGGGCGCGGGCGCGGCGCGCGAGGCCGCAATGAGCGAGGCCACGCGCTTCATGCGCGACTTCAGCGTGGTGCGCATCGACGGCGTGCCGTTCACGCCGCAGGCTTCGGCCGGGCTGTTCGACGCGCAGGCCGCCTGGCTCGAGGCGCGGCTCGCCGAGCCGCACGCCGGCCCGACGGTGGTCGTCACCCACCACGCGCCGTCGCCGCGCAGTATCCATCCGCGCTTCGCCGGCTCGCCGCTGAACGCGTGCTTCGTGTCGGACGCGGAGCGCCTGATCGATGAGCGCCGCGTGCAGCTCTGGATCCACGGCCACACGCACGACAGCTTCGACTATCGGGTCGCCGGCACGCGCGTGCTGTGCAATGCGCGCGGCTACGCCAAGGACGGGGTGAACGAGAACCCGGCGTTCGACGCGAACCTGCTGGTCGAAATCGACTCTAATGTGTAATGGATACGGTTACCGTCAAGCTCGGCGAAAACGAGGTGCTGCTCGATCGGCTGCTGGAAGACGGCGTCGCGCTTGCGCACGACTGCGGCGGCGCGCTCGCGTGCTCGAGCTGCCGCGTGGTGGTCGTCGAGGGCGCGCAGAATGTCCCTGCCGCCAGCGAGGACGAGCTCGACATGCTGGATCGCGCCGGCGCAGCCGCGCCCGGGGCGCGGCTCGCCTGCCAGGTGAGCGGCCCGGGCGAGCTGCGCGTCGGCATTGCGGCGCCCGAAGCTCCCGCGCACGACCAGGTGCTGCCCGTGACCATCACCGAGCGTGCCGCGCGGCATCTCGCGCGCGAGCTCGAGAAGCATCCCGGCGCCATCGCCGCGCGCCTGAGCGTCGCGCCGTCCGGCTGCTCGGGCCTGCGCTACCGCGTCGATCCGGCCGCGTCGATCGGCGAGGGCGACGTGCTGTTCGAGGCGCACGGCGTGCGCGTGGTGGTCGATCGCTCGAGCCTGCCTTTCGTGCAGGGCACGCGCGTCGACCTGGTGCAGGAAGGGCTGGCGCGGCGCGTGCGCTTCGACAATCCCAACGCGCAGCAGACCTGCGGCTGCGGCGAGAGCTTCGGCGTCGGCTAGGGCTTGGCGGCGCGCCGGCCGGTAGCGAGCGCGCCCAACACGCCGCCCGCCGGATCGGTTAGCACGCCGAACGCGAGCTCCACGTAGACCTTGCCGCCGTCCTTGGGCGCGGCGCGCGTCAGCATCGCCTTGTCGCCGAGCCGCGTGCGGCCTTCGGCCATGGCCCGGCGGTAGCCCTGCCAGTGCCGCTCGCGCAAATGCTCCGGGATGATGAGATCGAGGCTCTGGCCGAGCGCCTCCTGCGCGGAATAGCCGAATAGCGCCTCGGCGCGCGCGTTCCAGAGCCGGATCACGCCTTCGCGGTCGGCGAAGATCAGCGCATCGGGGGACTGCTCGACCAGGAGTTGGTGCAGGTTCACAGGGCTTCGACAAAGGTACCCTTGCTAGGTGCCGCGCGCGCGCGAAACGCCCGACGATCCCTCGCTCCGCGATGCGGGCGAGCTCGCGCGCTCGCTCGGCGCGGACCTCGAGCGCGGGCTGTCCCCGGAGGAGGCGGCGCGGCGCCTCGCGCGCGACGGGCCGAACGAGCTGCGCGCCGCGCCCGCGCTGCCGGCCTGGCAGCGCCTGCTCGGCCAGCTGCGCGACCCGCTCGTCTACCTGCTGCTCGCCGCGATCGCGGTCTCGCTCGCCGCCTGGGCGATCGAGGGCCGCGCCGGCTGGCCGGTCGACGCGCTGGTCATCGCGGCGATCGTGCTCGCCAACGCGCTGCTCGGCTACGTGCAGGAGGCGCGCGCCGAGAGCGCGGTCGCGGCGCTCGCGCGCATGACCGCGGCGAGCTCGGCGGTGATGCGCGCCGGGCGCCTCGAGCGCGTGCCGAGCGCCGCGCTGGTGCGCGGCGACCTCCTGGTGCTGGGCGAGGGCGACCTGGTGGGCGCGGACGCGCGCCTCGTGCGCGCCGCGGCGCTGCGCGTGCAGGAGGCCTCCCTGACCGGCGAAAGCGAGCCGGTGCCGAAAAACCCCGCGCAGCTGCGCGCGCCTGCCGCGCTCGGCGATCGCGCGAACATGGTGTTCAAGGGTACCGCGGTGGTGCGCGGCACCGGGCGCGCGCTCGTCGTCGCCACCGGCATGGGCACCGAGGTGGGCGCGATCGCGGCGATGCTCGCCGCCACCGAGGAGGAGCCGACGCCGCTGCAGAAGGAGGTGGCGCGCGTCGGGCGCATGCTCGGCATCGCGGTACTGCTCATCGCGGCGCTCGTGATGGCGACCCTGTTCTGGGTCTCGGAGGTGCGCACTGCGGCCGACGCCGTCACGGTGCTGCTGCTCGGCGTGTCGCTCGCCGTGGCGGCGGTGCCCGAGGGCCTGCCCGCGGTGCTGTCGGTGGTGCTCGCGCTCGGCGTGCGGCGCATGGCGAAGCGCAACGCCATCGTGAAGAAGCTCTCCTCGGTCGAGACGCTCGGCTCGGCCTCGGTGATCTGCTCGGACAAGACCGGCACGCTGACGCGCTCCGAGATGACCATCGTGCGCGTGGCCACCGCGTCGGGCGTCTCGCGCCTGACCGGGACCGGGTATGCGCCGCGCGGGCGCATCGAGCACGAAGGGCGCGAGCTCGCGCCCGGCGGGTCGCTGCACGCCGAGCACGTGGTGGTGCTGAGCGGCGGCAGCGTGGCGAGCAACGCCGAGCTGCGCGAGGGCGAGGACGGCGCCTGGCGCATCGAGGGCGATCCCACCGAGGGCGCGTTCCTGGTCGCCGAGCGCAAGCTCGGCGCCGCCGAGCGGCGCGCGCGGCGCTTCGAGCGCGTGGCGGAGCTCCCGTTCAGCTCGGAGCGCAAGCGCATGTCGGTGATCGCGCGCGACCTCGAGCACGGCGGCGAGCGGGTGCTGGTGTGCAAGGGCGCGCCCGACGTGCTGCTCGAGCGCTGCACGCGCGTGCGCGTGGGCCTCGAGGTGCGCGCGCTGGACGCCGCGCGGCGCGCGCAGGCGCTCGCCGCCGTCGAAGCGCTCTCCGATGCGGCGCTGCGCACCCTGGCGGTGGCGTACCGCCCGCTCGAGCCTGGCGAGGATGCGGCGCGCGGCGAGGCGCTCGAGCGCGACCTGATCTTCGCCGGCACGGTCGGCATCATCGACCCGCCGCGCGAGGAGGCGGCGCGCGCGATTCGCGAGGCGCAGCGCGCTGGCATCCGCGTGGTGATGATCACCGGCGACCATCCGCGCACCGCGCAGCGCATCGCCGAGGAGCTCGGCCTCGCCGCCGCGGGGGCGCAGGCGCTGAGCGGCGCGCAGCTCGACGCGCTCGACGACGCGGCGTTCGCCCGCGCGGTGCGGCGCACCGCGGTCTACGCGCGCGTGACGCCGCGCCACAAGCTGCGCATCGTGGACGCGCTGCAGGCCGACGGGCACGTGGTGGCGATGACCGGCGACGGCGTGAACGACGCGCCGGCGCTCAAGTCGGCCGACATCGGCATCGCGATGGGGCGCACGGGCACCGAGGTCACCAAGCAGGCCGCGCGCATGATCCTCGCCGACGACAACTTCGCCACCATCGTCGAGGCGGTGCGCGAGGGGCGCGGCATCTTCGACAACATCCGCAAGTTCCTGCGCTACCTGCTGTCGTCGAACATGGGCGAGGTGCTCACGGTGTTCTTCGGCGTGGTGCTGGCCGGCGCGATCGGCCTCGCCGGCGCGGGCGAGGGCCTGGCGCTGCCGCTGCTCGCCACGCAGATCCTCTGGATCAACCTGGTCACCGATTCCGGCCCGGCGCTCGCCATGGGCGTCGACCCGCAGACCGAGGACCCGATGGCGCGCCGGCCGCGGCGCCTGGGCGAGCGCGTGATCGACGCGCGCATGTGGCTCGGCGTGGTCGAGACCGGGGTGGTGATGGCGGCCGCGACGCTCTTCGCGCTCGACCTCTACCTGCCGGGCGGGCTGATCGAAGGCACGCGCGAGCTCGACAACGCGCGCACCGCGGCTTTCACGGTGCTGGTGTTCGCGCAGCTCTTCAACTGCTTCAACGCGCGCTCGGAGACCGCGAGCGCGTGGCGCGGCTTGTTCGCCAACCGCTGGCTGTGGGCCGCGGTCGGCGTTTCGCTCGCGCTGCAGGCCGCGGTGGTGCACGTGCCGCTTCTCAACGTCGCCTTCGGCACCGTGCCGCTCGCGCCCGGGCAGTGGCTCGCCTGCGCGGCGCTCGGCAGCGCCGTGCTGTGGAGCGGCGAGCTGCGCAAGGCGGCGCTGCGCCTGCGCGCGCGCTAGGGAACGGCGAGCCGGCCGGCGACGCGGCCGTTCGTGAGGATCACCATCTCGCCGGTGCCGGGGTTGATGCCGGTGAGCGCGGCGATGGTGGAGCCGTGCGTGACGAGTACCACGTTCGCCTTCGGCGTTTGCGCAACGATTTTCTTCAGCTGCGATACCTGGCGGTCGCGGTTTTCGTAACGGCCGAACAGGTTGCCCAGCGCGGCGGAGGTCTGCGGTTTGCCGCCGAACGCGAGCTCGGCGGTCTCGACGCAGCGGCACCAGGGGCTGGAGAGCACGCGCTCGACCGGGATGGCGCGCCTGCGCCATTCCTCGCCGATGCGCCGCGCGTGCTCGCGGCCTTCGTCCGTCAGGTTGCGCTGCGTGCCGCAGTCCTCCAGCCGGAAGCCGGGCGGGTCCCCGGCCCCGGGCGTGGTGACGGCGTGGCGGATCAGCACCACTTGTCCGCCCGTCCGCAGGAGAGACCAGAGCTTCTCGTCGGCGACGGCCGTCCCCCACGCAAGCACGAGGAATAGCGCGAGCCAGCGGGTGTTAGCACCGATCATGAGGGGAGCCTCGCTCATTACGGCGTGCTGCGCAATCCTCGGCGGCTGCGCGGCCGACTGCGGTCCGGACTGGTACTCGATCGGCGCGCGCGACGGGCGCCTCGGGGTCCACCAGGCCGACATCTACGCCGGGCGCTGTAGCGCGCCGGTCGACCGGGCGCGCTACGCGGAAGGCTGGGACGCCGGTAACGCGATGCGCCCCCGCACGCCCTACCCGTAGCTCAGCGCTGGATCAGCCACTCGTGCTCGGCGGCGTTGTGGAACTTCCACGTGCGCCGCGGGCCCGCCATCACGTTCAGATAGTAGAGGTCGTAGCCGTGCAGCGCGGCGACCGGGTGGTAGCCCTTGGGCACCATCACCACGCTGCCGTCCTCCACCACGATGGCCTCGTCGAGCGAGCGGTCGTCGGTGTAGACGCGCTGGAAGGCGAAGCCCTGCGGCGGGTTGATGCGGTGGTAGTACGTTTCTTCCAGCGATGACTCGGCCGGCAGATTGTCGGTGTCGTGCTTGTGCGGCGGGTAGCTCGAGGTGTGGCCGCCGGGCGTGATCACCTCGACCACCAGCAGCGAATCCGCCGGCGCGTCCTCGGGCAGGATGTTGGTCACGTAGCGCACGTTGGTGCCCTTGCCGCGCGTCTCCTGGCTCATGTCCTGCGGCTTGATGTGGCGAGCCGGGTGCTTGCCGCCGGCGGAGGGCGCCGAGCAGACCGCGAGCGTGACGTCGGTCAGCGCTTCGACGCGCCATTGCGCGCCCGCCGGGACGTAGACCGCGTGCGGCTTGCCCTCGAACGGGGTCATGCGCTCGCCGAGCACGCCGAAGTCGTTGATCTTCGCCTTGCCGGATACCAGCACCAGGCAGACCTCGCGCTCGCCCGTGGAGGCGGCGGCGCTTTCTCCTTTTCCCAGTTTCTGTACTTCAAAACCCACATGCTTCCACCCCGCGCTCTGCGGCGTGACGCTGAGAACTTTTCCGCGCTCACCGCGCGGTCTTACGTGCAGTCTCGACATGGGCGTTTTCCCAATGGGCTACCAGTCGCTCGAATCGGGCGGCCATATCGGCCACCGCCTGCTCATCGGTCATTTTGCCCGACAGCCAGCTCTGCGCGGCGTCGGCGAAGATGGTTCGTCCGACCGCAAAACCTCGGACCCAGGAGACATCTTTCGTCAGTCTAAAACTTTCTGCGAGCTGCGCCTCCGGCGCCTCGAGGCCGAGCATCACGACGCCGCGGCAGTACGGATCGTGCTTCTTCACCACTTCCTCGATGGCGCGCCACGCGGCGGCGCTTTTCTGCGGCTCGAGCTTCCACCAGTCGGGCTTGATGCCGAGCGCGTAGAGGCGCGCGAGCACGGCGGCGACGGTGTGGTCGGCGAGCGGGCCGTGCTTGCCGGCGATGATCTCGATCAGGAGCTCGCGCCCCGCCGTGCGCGCCGCGTCGTGCACGCGCAGGAGTTCGCGCTCCTGGCGCGCCTTGAGCTCCTCGCCGTCCTCCGGGTGGTAGAAGCAAAGGCACTTCACCGTGTGCGTGACCGGCCACTCGGCGAGGTTGAGCGGCTCGAGGTCGAGCGGGCGCGAGCCCGGCTTCTCCACCGGGCGGCCGATCCACAGCCCGGCCTTGGCCGCCTTGTAGAGCGCCTTCTGGCCGTAGGTGGAATCGAGCAGCATGCCGAACCCGGGCCTGCCCCGGGATACTCGGGTGGCGGCTTCGACGGCGAGAAGCTTGAACTGCTCGATGCGCTCGCGCGGCATGCCCATCGCTTCGAACTGGGCCCGGTGGTCGATCGCGAGCGCCATCAGCGAATCCGGCTGGGGCCGGCGCGTGGTCGCCCAGTGCACGTGGTTGATGGCGGCGTCCTTG
>DASVFV010000021.1:0-38788 GCA_036379875.1 Burkholderiales bacterium
GCATACGTGAACAGCGTCGCCGCGACGCGGTAGAAGATCGGCGTGGTCTTGGGCGGCTTGACGCCGATTTCCTCGAGCTCGCGGAGGTGCTTCCTGAGCGCCGCCTCGTCGCGCCCCGTCCAGCCGGCGATTACCAGCTCACTTGGCTGGAACGTCATTGCGCTGGCACGTCATAGCTTTTCATCAGGTCGTCGACCACCTTGTGGAACCCCTCCCAGGGCGCTTCGCGGAAATTGTGGTTGCGGATGATGAACGACGCGCCGGCGTAGAACTTCTCGTACTGCAGGTGGCGGCCGGCGAACTCCGAGCCGACCAGATCCCAGGCGAGCTTGTAGAGCTTCATGCGCTCGGCGGCGCCGAGCTGCGGCGTCTGCCAGTAGGTCTCGAACTGCGCCCTGAGCTTCGGGTCGTGCATCACCGTGATGTCGGCCGGCATCTGGAAGATGCCGCCGCCGCACAGCTCGCGCAGCGCGTCGATGATCTGCGAGTGGCTCTCGGTGCACCAGTTGAGCGCGGCGTACATGTAGCGCCGGTTGTAGGTCTTGAAGCCCGCCGGCCAGTCCTCGGCGTCCTGGATCTGCCCGGCGATCATGCCGCCGAGCGCGGCTTCCAGCGCCGCGAAGCGCCCCAGCACTTCGCGCACCGCCGGCACTTCGTGCGCGCCGGAAGCCTGCGCGATCTTGCTCGCCAGGCCGACGATCAGCTGCATCTTGGCGTGGAAGCGCACGTTGGACTGGTGGTTGCCGTAGCAGTGGCCGGGCGTCTTGATGTAGATGTCGCGCGCGAGCACCGCGTCCATGTGCACGAACACGCGCTCCCAGGGCACTCTAACGTCCTCGCACATCACCATCGAGTCGGTCTCGTCGAAGCGCCAGGTGAGCGGGCTGTCGAACTCGCACGACGCGTGGCGCTCGAAGGCCTTGCGCGACCAGAGCGTCACGCCCGGCGCGTTCACCGGGATGGCGCAGGTAATCGACTCGGCAAGCTGGTTCGGCGCGAGCGGGATCAGGTTGCCGATCCAGATCTCGTTCGCGAACACCGCGCCGGTCGCCAGCATCTTCATGCCCGAGATCACCACCCCGCGGTCGTCCTCCTTCACCACGCGCAGCGTCGGCACCGGGATGTTCTGCTTCACGTAGAACTCCGGGTTGCGCGCGGCCTGCGGCGGGATCACGGCGTACACGCCGTAGACGTCCTCGCGCCGCATGTGCTCGTAGTACTGCTGCAGATTCCCGGAGAACTTACCGAAGATCGCGGGATTCATGGCCATGCCGGTGACAAAGCTCGAGACGTGGTCCGGCGAGCGGCCGAGCAGGCCGTGGCTCATCGACGCGATCGCGCGGTGCAGCTCGGTGCGCTTCTCCAGGTCCGCCCGGGTCTTCGCCCTCAGGAAGTAATTGCTCGATCCGTCGGTGACGAAGCGGGCGTCGCGCTTCATGTCGTAGATCGCCGCCATCGAGCGCGCGCCGTTGCGGAACGCGGGATGGGTGGTGACGTCGTCTACGCGCTCCGCGCCGATGTACACCACGCGGCCGTCGCGCAGCGACTCCAGGTGCTCACTTCCGGTCTTGAGCATGGTAGTAGTGGATCTCGTGCAGGATGCAGCCGCCGCGGGAGGTAAACGGACCGTGGTGCACGCCCGGCGGGCGGCAGGCGTAGGTGGGCGCGAAGCACTGCTGGCCGCCCTTGCCCTGCTTGTCGTTGCCGACCACCAGATCGCCCTGCACCACGTACACCTCTTCCCAGTGGTCGTGCACGAACGGCTCGGTGGAAAACGCGCCGGGCTCGATCTTCAGCAGCCGCGTGCGGCTTCCCTTTTTCGCTTTTTCATCCAAGTCAGACGCAAGAATCTTCTGGTAGAACCCCGGCGGATAGCCGGGCGGCACCTCCCAGCCTGAATTCAGGTCCACCTTCACGAACTCGAGATGTTGCTTGGGCTTCATGCGGCCTCCTTCGCTTCGCGTTGCAGGAGCTCGGTCAGCGCCACCGCGCGGTCGCCGCTCGCCACCAGCCTGGCGGCCAGCGCGCGCAGCTCGCGGAAGCGCTTCGCGTCGAGGAACTCGAACAGCACGTCGTTCACACGGCGTTGATACGGCGCCATGCGCTCGAGCAGGTCCATCGCCTTTTGCGTGGTCTTGAGCAACACTCTGCGGCCGTCCGTGGGGTCGGAGGCTTTTTCCAGGATGCCGCCGCCGACCAGCTTGTTCGCCTCGATGGTGATGAACGCGCCGGAGCGGTGCAGCCGCGCCGCCACCTCGCCGACCGGCATGCCTTCGGCACGGCTGACCAGCATGAGGATCTCGTACTGCGCGCCCGAGATGCCGGCGATCGCGGCGAACGCGTCGCGGCAGGCGTCGAGCTTGTGGCCGTAGGCGATCAAATCATGGATCAGATTGCGGAACTCGGCGTCCGAGCCGCCGGCGAGCAGCGCGGCGCGCGAGACTGTCAGGGGGATCTTCGCTTTCCTCGGCCGCGCCACGCCGCATTGTCGGCCCGGCCAATTACCTTAGTCAATTAGCTATCTAGCCAAGTAAACTACCCGCATGGGGATCGATCGCAAGAGCCTCGCGGTGGCCGTGGCGCTGCTCGAAACCGGCGACTGGCAGGCCGCGCACGCCATCGTGCAGGAGGACGAGGAATCGGCGCTCGCCTGCTGGGCGCACGGCATCGTGCACCTCCTGGAAGGCGATCTCGCCAACGCGCGCTACTGGTATAAAAAAGCGGGGCGCCCCTTTGGACAGGACGCCCCGAAAGAAATCGCGGCGCTCAGTGCAGCCGTGGAACGTTGAGCACCTCCGAAGCGGGCATCGGCGGCGCGAACAGGAAGCCCTGCGCCTGCTCGCAGCCGAACTGGCGCAGGAAGGCGGCCTGGCGGTCGGTCTCCACGCCCTCCGCGATCACGGTGAAGCCGAGCTGGTGCGCCATCTCGATGATGGTGCGCACGATCGCGGCGTCGGCGTGGTCGCTGAACACGTCGGCGACGAACGAGCGGTCGATCTTCAGCGCCTTCACCGGGAAGCGCGTGAGGTACGCGAGGCTCGAGTAGCCGGTGCCGAAGTCGTCGATCGCGATGCGGATCCCGCCGTCGCGCAGCGAGCGCAGGATGCGGATCGCGTGCTCGGGGTCCTGCATCAGCTGGCTCTCGGTGATTTCGAGCTCGATCAGCGCGGGGTCGACGCCCGCGGCGGCCACCAGCGAGCGGATGCGGTTGTCGAGGTCGCGCGCGCGGAACTGGCGGGCCGACAGGTTGACCGCGACCGGCAGCGGCTGCTCGCCGGCGGCGATCCAGGCCTTGATGTCCTCGCACGCGCGGCGGATCACCCATTCGCCGACCTGCACGATGAGGCCGGTGTCCTCGAGCACCGGGATGAACTCCTCCGGCGGCACCAGCCCGCGCTGCGGGTGCTTCCAGCGCAGCAGCGCCTCGGCGCCGCACGCCATGCCGCTCGCCAGGTCGAACTTCGGCTGGTAGACGAGCGTGAACTCGTTGCGCTCGATGGCATGGCGCAGCTCGAAGGCGAGCTGGGCGCGCTGCCGGGTGCGGCGCGTGATCTCGGTGGTGTAGAACTCGAAGCCGTTGCGCCCCGACTGCTTGGCGCGGTACATCGCCGCGTCGGCGGCGCCGAGCAGCGCCTCGACGTCCTCGCCGTCGGACGGGAAGCCGGCGATGCCGACGCTCGCGGTGACGAAGGTCTGCTCGCCCGCCAGGGCGACCGGCTCGGCGAGGCGCTCGAGGATTTTCTGCGCCACCAGCGCCGCGTCGTCGGCGCTCGCCAGGTCCCCCAGCAGCACGGCGAACTCGTCGCCGCTCACGCGGCCTACGGTGTCGCCGGCGCGCACCGCGCCCTGCAGGCGCAGCGCCACCTGGCACAGCAGCACATCCCCGGCCGCGTGGCCGAGCCGGTCATTCACGAGCTTGAAATCGTCCAGGTCGATGAACAGCACGCTGAGCAGCCGGCCGCTGCGCTTCGCCTGCGCGATCATCTGGCCGAAGCGGTCGGCGAGCAGCGTGCGGTTGGCGAGGCCGGTGAGCGGGTCGAACTGCGCGAGGTAGGCGAGCTTGCGCTCGCTGTCGATGCGCTGCAGCCCGGTGGACAGCAGGCTCGCGGCGGTGCGCAGGAAGCCGAGCTCGTCGGCCCAGTAGGCGTCCTCGGCGCGCGACAGCACGCACAGCGCGCCGCGCACGCTGTTGTCGCCCCGCACCGCGACCACCGCGGCGCTGCCGAAAGCGCGCGCCCAGGCGAACGGCAGCGCGCTGCCCGAGCCGACGAACGGTTCGCTGCTCGAAAACGCGGCCTCGATGGCGTTGCCCGGCGCTGCCGCCATCACTTCCGACTGGTAGCCGATGCCGGCGCGCAGCACGAGCTCGCCGGGCTGCGGGCCCGGCTCCACATACAGCACCGCCGCCGCGCCCAGCCCCTCGGCGACGGCCTGCAACGCTTCGGCGACCAGCTCGCGCGGCTCGCGCTTGCCGAGCGCTTCCTGGCCGAAGCGCGCGAGCGCCTCGCGATAGCGCGCCAGCACGGCCTGGCGCTCCTCGGCGGCCTGGCGCTCGCTCAGGTCGCGCGCCGCGACTACCAGGATCGGCCCCTCCGGCGTGTCGTGCACGGTGCGGCGCACCTCGACCGGGAAAGTGCTGCCGTCCTTGCGCCGATACGTCGCGACCGCGAAATCCGAGCGCAATGCGCTCGCCACCAGGTCCTCGAACTCGCGGTCGAGCACCTCGTTCGGCGTGTCGACGCGGATGCGCCCGGGGCCGGTGCGCATCAGCTCCTCGCGCGCGTAGCCGAGCTGCTTGCACACGCTTTCGTTGAAATCGACGAAGCGCTGCCGGCGGATGTCGATGAGCAGCACCATGTCGGCGGACGCATCGAGCGCGGTGCGGAAGCGCCGCAGCGCCGCCTCGGTGTCCTGGCTGCGCTGCAGCCCCTCGCGGATCGCGAGGCGCAGCCGCTCCGAGGCCTGCGACGCGGGCCGCGGGCCGGCGCCGGACAGCAGGATGGGCGCTATGAGATCCACGCGGCTGAGAGTAGCCGCAGGTGCTTACGCTCGACGGGCCCCTGACAAAAGATGGCCGTGATCAGGAAACGTCAGGCGCGCGCCGTGATGGAAGTCACGCCGGGCAGGCGCGCCAGCTCCTCGGCCGGCATCGGCCGCGCGAACAGGTAGCCCTGCGCGTACTCGCAGCGCAGCAGGCGCAGCAGCGCGGCCTGCTCCTCGGTCTCGACGCCCTCCGCCACCACGCTGAAGCCCAGGCTGTGCGCCATGTCGATGATGGTGCGCACGATGGTGGCGTCGCTCTGGTTGGTCGACATGTCCTTGACGAACGAGCGGTCGATCTTGAGCGAGCTCACCGGGAAGCGCCGCAGGTAGGCGAGGCTCGAGTAGCCGGTGCCGAAGTCGTCGATCGCGATGCGCATGCCGACCTCGCACAGCGCGCGCATCACGCGGATGGCGTGGTCGGGGTCGGCCATCAGCTGGCTCTCGGTGATCTCCAGCTCGATCAGGCCGGCGCCCACGCCCGCCGCGTCGACCAGCGCCTTGACGCGCGCGTCGAGGTCCTGCAGGCGGAACTGGCGCGCCGACAGGTTGACCGACACGGCACCCACGTCGAGGCCGGCCGCGCGCCAGCGCTTCACGTCCTGGCAGGCGCGCGCGATCACCCACTCGCCGACCGGAACGATGAGCCCGGTCTCTTCCAGCACCGGGATGAACTCGGCCGGCGAGACCACGCCGCGCTCGGGGTGCTTCCAGCGCAGCAGCGCCTCGGCGCCGCTCGGCCGGCGCTCGCCGAGGTGGAACTTCGGCTGGTACACCAGCGCGAACTCCTCGCGCTCGAGCGCGCGGCGCAGCTCGGCGCCCATCTGCGCGCGCGCGCGCGAGCGCTGGTTGATCTCGGCGGTGAAGAACTGGAAGGCATTGCGGCCCGACTGCTTGGCGCGGTACATCGCCGCGTCGGCGGCGCGGATCAGGCTCTCGGCGTCGGCGCCGTCGGCCGGGAAGGCGGCGATGCCGACGCTCGCGGTGACGAACACTTCCTTGCCGTGCACCTCGATCGCCTCGGCGAGCCGCTCGATGATCTTCTGCGCCACCAGCGCCGCGTCCTCGGGGCGCGAGAGGTCGGCGAGCACCACGGCGAACTCGTCGCCGCTGATGCGCGCCACCGTGTCGCCGGTGCGCACCGCGGCCTGCAGGCGCGCGCCGACTTCCTTCAAGAGCGCGTCGCCGCCCGCGTGGCCGAGCGTGTCGTTCACCATCTTGAACTCGTCGAGGTCGACGAACAGCACCGCGAGCGGCGCGCCGCGCCGCCCGGCCTGCACGATCATCTGCGAGAAGCGGTCGGCGAGCAGCGTGCGGTTCGGCAGGCCGGTGATCTGGTCGAACTGCGCGAGGTAGGCGAGCCGGCCCTCGCTGTCGATGCGCTGCAGCCCGGTGGACAGCAGGCTCGCGGCGGCCTCGATCAGGCCCACGCTGTCGTCGCCGGCCCAGCGCTCGTCCTCGTCGAAGAAGGCGCACAGCACGCCGCGCACGCCGCGCTCACCGCGCACCGGCACCAGCACCCCGCCGCAGGCGCGCGGCGCCCAGGGTAGCGCGAGCTCGGCGCCCTCGGCGAGCAGGCGCTCGCCGGTGCGCAGCACGCGCGCCACCGGGTCGTCCTCGGCGCAGGTGAAGACGCGCGTCTCTTCGGCGCCGTGCGCGGCGCCGGCGAAGGCGCGCAGCACCACCGCGCTGCTCGCCGGCTCGGGCTCGAGGTAGGCGACGCCGCCGGCGCGCAGCGCCTCGAGCAGGGTCTGCGCCGCCTCGGAGACCAGCTCCGAGGCGTCGCGCTTGGCGAGCGCGGCCTGGCCGAAGCGCGCGATGCGCTCCTGGTAGCGGTGGCGCGCGGCCTGCGCCTGCTCGGCGCGCTGGCGCTCGGTGAGATCGCGCGCGGTGGCCACCATCACCGTGCCGCCGCGCGTCGAGAGGAGGCGCCGCGTCACCTCGACCGGGAAGGTGCTGCCGTCCTTGCGCCGGTAGGTGCCGATGCCGGTCTCGCTCGCGCCGGGCGTCGCGGCGAGCGAGCGGTAGTCCTCGAGCAGCTGCTCGCGCGTGCGGTCCAGGCGCACGCGCTGCGTGTCCATGCCGAGCAGCTCCTCGCGCGCGTAGCCGAGCGTGCGGCACGCCGTCTCGTTGAAGTCGAGATACGTCGAGCTGCGCGGGTCGACGAGGAACACCATGTCGCCGGCGGCGTCGAGCGCGGCGCGGAAGCGGCGCAGCTCGAGCTCCGCGGCGATGCGGTTGGTGACGTCCTTGGCCACGCCGCGATAGCCGACGAACATGCCGCGCGCGTCGAACACCGGCTGGCCGGCCACGCTCACGTAGTGCACCTCCCCGTCCTCCGCGGTGCGGCGCAGCAGCAGGTCGGCGAACGGGCGGCGCGCGTACAGCACGCGGCGGTGCTCGTCCCAGGACTGGTCGACGATCTCGGTGCGCGGCAGCTCCCAGCGGCGCAGGCCGACGTGCGCTTCCGGCGTGATGCCGCCGCGCGCGTCGCTCGCGCCCCCGGTGCTGACGAAGCGCAGCTCTGCGTCCTGCTCCCAGTACCAGTCGGAGGTGAGCTCGGTCAGGGTGCGGAAGCGCACCTCGCTTTCGCGCAGCGCGGCCTCGGCGGTGCGCCGGTCGGTGATGTCCTCGAGCACCGCGATCTCGTAGAGCGGCTTGCCGTCGGCGCTGCGCGCGAGCGCCACGGTCAGGTCGACCCACACCGTGCTGCCGTCCTGGCGCCGGTAGCGCTTCTGCGTACGGATCGAGCCTATGTCGCCCGAGCGCAGCCCGTGGCGCGCCGCGTCGGTGACGTCGCGGTCCTCGGGGTGCGAGATGTCCTTCACCGAGCGCCCCACCAACTGGTGCTCGGGGTAGCCGAGGATGCGGCACAGGCTGCGGTTGACGCGCAGGAAGCGCCCGTCCAGGCCGACGTGCGCCATGCCGGAGCCGGCCAGCTCGAAGGTCTGGCGGAAGCGCTCCTCGCTCTCGCGCAACGCGGCCTCGGCGCGGCTGCGCCCGGTCACGTCCTTGGCGGTGCCGCGGTAGCCGGTGAACGAGCCGTCCGGCGCGTAGGTCGGCTCGCCGCTGATCTGCAGGTACACGCGCGTGCCGTCGGCGCGCACCTGGCAGAGCTGCAGGTCGCGGAAGCTCGCGTGCCGGTCGAGCAGCGCGCGATGCTCCGCCCAGGTCGTTCCGACCGGCGAGAGCCCGGGTATTTCCCAGCGCGGCTTGCCGACATAGGCCTCGCGCCCGAGCCGCGTCACCGCGTCCACGCGCGTCGGCATGGTGACGAAGCGGTGCTCCGCGTCGGTCTCCCAGAACCAGTCGGAGGTGAGCGCGCTCAGGCTGCGGAAGCGCGCCTCGCTCTCGCGCAGCGAGCGGAAGGTGCGCGCCTGCATGGCGGCCAGCCGCACCAGCCGCGTGAGCGTGGCCTCGGTCAGGTCGCTCTTGTGCAGGAACTCGTATGCGCCGCAGGCCAGCGTGGCGTCGCGCAACCCCGGGTCGGGAGCCGAGGTGATCGCGATCACCGGGCAGCCGACCACGCGCACCAGCGCATCGATGGTCGCGGCGCCGCTCGAGTCGGGCACGTGCATGTCGGAGATCACCAGGTCGACCTCGGCGCGCGCGAGCAGCGCGAGCGCCTCGGCGAGCGTGCCGGCATGGTGCAGCTGCGAGCGCGCGAACTCGATGCGCTCGAGGTACGCGCCGACGATCTCGACGCTGATCAGGTCGTCCTCGAGCAGCAGGATGCGTAGTGCCTGGCCGGCCGGCGCCAGGGGCTTCGGGAAGTCGGGGTGCGGCCGCATGACCGGCGGATTATGCGGGGGGTGGCCGCCGGCGCCATCAGGAAATCCCGGAGCGCCCTCGGGTAGTGCCTGCGTTTTGCAGCGTTTTACAAGAAATCCCTACGGAATCAGGCCCGGCTCCAGGGCATAGCAATGCTCGGCCACGTCGCGCGGCCGGGTCCACCAGACCCGGGCCGCCTTGGGGTGCTTGCGACAGTGCTCGAGCGCGCGGCGCAGGCGGCGCAGGCGGAACGGCTGCCCGAACACGTAGGTGTGCACCGACACGTTCATCACCAGCGGATGGCGCTCGCACTGCGCGAGCATCTCGTCGAACTGATCGACGATCATGTCGCAGAAATCCGCGGCGTCCTGGCGGCGGTGGATCACCACTTGCGAGTCGTTGAGCTCGATGGGATACGGCACCGAGAGGAGCGGTCCGGCGCGCGTGCGCAGCCACACCGGCTGGTCGTCCATCGGCCAGTCCATCACGTAGCGGTAGCCGATCTCCTTGAGGAGGTCGAGGGTGTGCGCGGTCTCGTAGGCGCCCGAGCCCATCCATCCCGAAGGCGGCGCGCCCTCGTGGCGCGCGATGGCCTCGGTCACCTCGCGCAGGATGCGCTCCTCGTCGGGCTGCCACAGCCCGCGCAGGTTCTCGGCGTTGGTGCGGCCGTGCGCCACCACCTCGTCGCCGCGCTTGCGGATCGCCGCCATCACCTGCGGCGCGTATTCGTAGAGCAGGCTGTTGGTGTTGTGCGCGGCCGGCAGCTCGAGCTCGTCGAACAGCTCGAGCAGCCGCCATACGCCGATGCGGTTGCCGTAGTCGCGCCAGGAATAGTTGCGGTGGGTCTGCGGCTCGCCCTGCTTCGCCGGATCGTGACCGAGCCCGGCGCCGAAGGCGAACCACTCGACGTTGGTGGTCAGCACGAACGCGAGGCGCTTGCCGCCCGGCCAGCTGTAGTCCTTGCGCTCCGGCAGCGGGACGAAGTCGTAGCGGTTGTGCTGCGGCAGAAGTGGCTTCAAGGGATATATCCCCACAAGTCGATGGCGGGCCCGGACTCGACCTCGATCGCGCTATAGGAAAACCCGGGGTCGGCGGGCGCCGCGCCTTTCGCGTGGAAGAAAATCCCCCGCACCACGCGCGACAGGTCGCCTCCGGCGGCGGCGAAGATTTCGCTCGCCTCCGCGAGGTCGCGCACCCCGCCGGCGAAGAGCAGGCCGTCGAGCAGGCGCGCCTTGCCTGCGATCTCGCGCACGCGCGGGCCCGCCGAGCGATGCGCGGCCACCACGTTGATCTCCACCGTCGCCTCGCGCGTGAGGAACGCGGGGTGGCGCACCGGCACCACGGTGGTGGGCGGCGACCCTGCCTCGCGCCAGGCGTCGCGGAATGCCGCGATCTCCCGCGGTCGGCTGACGTACGCCTGCGCCTTCAGGATGAACTCGGGCCCGCTGCCGGCTGCCTGCAACGCAGGCAAGAGCCGCTGCCGCACGATGTACTGCGTTTCGGCGTGCACGCCGCGCGCCGCAAGCGCGCCCGACGCGTCGCGCGCAAGCTGGCCGGCGACGAAGATCAGGTCGCCGACCCGCAGGCAGGGCGCGTACGCCGAGGTGTCGGGGCGGTTCAGCCCGCTCTCGATTTCGGCAGGCTGGTAGCCACTGTCGACGCTGGCCGCGAGGATTTGCAAGTCGACCTGGCTCGACGCGTCGCCGAGCCCGCTCACCACCACCGAGGTGCTCGGCGCTACCTGCCGGCCTTGGAACGCCTGCTTGCGCGCCGCCTGGTAGGGCGCGACGCACGAAAAATCCGGGTAGTACTGGTCGACCCTCGCCACGCGCGACATGGAGCTTCCCGCCGCCTCGAGCCCGGCCGCCATGCGCCGGAACAGCTCCGGCGAGGCCGGGCCGCGCAGCCCCGTGGCGAACACCCATCTCCCCGCGCGCACGAACTCAGTCGATCCGGGCACCGGTTTCCTTGATGATCTTCGCCCAGCGTACCTTCTCCTCGCGGAAGAACCTGCCGAACTCGGCCGGCGTCGAGCCGACCGCCTCGATCGCGGCGTTCTCCATGAAGCTCTTCACCGCCGGCGTGCCGAGTGCGGTGACGAACTCGCGGTGCAGCCGCTCGATCACCGCGTTCGGCGTGCCCTTCGGCGCGAGCATCCCCATCCACACGTAGAGCTCGTAGTCCTTCATGCCCTGCTCCATCATGGTCGGGATCTCGGGCGCGGCGGAGGCGCGCTTCGCGCCAGTCACGGCGAGCGCGCGCGCGCGGCCTTCGCGAATGTGCCCGCGCATCGCGGCGAGGCCCGGCATGGCGGCGGAGACCTGGCCGCCGATGAGGTCGGTCACCGCCTGCGCGCTGCCCTTGTACGGGATGTGGTTCATCTGGATCCCGGCCATCGAGGTGAACATGGCCATGAAGAGGTGCTGCGCGCTGCCATTGCCCGAGGACGAGTAGTCCACCTTGCCGGGGCGCTGCTTCACGTAGGCGATGAACTCGCGCACGCTCTTCGCCGGCACCGAGGGATGCACGAGCAGCACCGCCTGCTCGCTCGCGAGCAGCGAGATCGGCGCGAAGTCCTCCACCGGGTCGTGGGTCAGCTTCGAGTAGAGCGAGGCGCTGATCGCGTTCGGGTTCGAGGCGAGCAGCAGCGTGTAGCCGTCGGGCGGCGCTTTCACCACCTCGGCGCTGCCGAGCATCGCGCCCTGGCCGGGCTTGTTCTCCACCACCATCTGCTGGCCGAGCTGCTTCGACATCTCCTGCGCGATCACGCGCATCGGGCCGTCGGAGGAGCCGCCGGCCGAATACGGCACCACCACCCGGATCGGGCGCGCGGGATAGTCCTGGGCGAGCGCCGCGCCGGCGGCGAGGCAAGCGAGGGCGAGGACGAGCGTTCTCATGCGGGTTCTCCGTAACAGTGATCTGCGATTTCTCGGGGCCTGCAATACCACACCGATGGATGCGCGGCGCAATGCGCGAGCGCCGCGCGCAGCCGGCGCAGGCGGAACGGCTGGCCGAAGACGTACGGGTGCAGCGACACGTTCATCACCAGCGGCTGCGCCTGCGACTGGCGCAGCATCTCGTCGAACTGGTCGACCAGCGCGTCGGCGAACGTCGCGGCCGACCAGCGGCGGTGGATCACGCCCTGCGCGTCGTCGGTCTCCACCGGATAGGGGATCGACAGGATGCGGCCGGAGCGCGTGCGCATCCATACCGGCTGGTCGTCCATCGGCCAGTCCATCAGGTAGCGGTAGCCGAGCTCTTGCAGGAGGTCCGGGGTGTGCGCGGTCTCATAGGCGCCCGCGCCAAACCAGCCGGCCGGAGGCTGTCCTTCATGCCGCGCGATGGTCTCGGTCACTTCGCGCAGGATGCGCTCCTCGTCGGGCTCCCAGAGCCCGCGCAGATTCTCGGCATTCGAGCGGCCGTGCGCGATGACCTCATCGCCGCGGCGGCGCATCGCGTCGGTGACCTGCGGCGCGTAGTCGTAGACCAGGCTGTTGGTGCAGTGGCCCGCCGGCAAGCGCAACTCGTCCAGCAGGTCGAACAGGCGCCAGATGCCGATGCGGTTGCCGTAGTCGCGCCAGGAATAATTGCGGTGCGTCTGCGGCTCGTTCGCCTTGGCGATGTCATTGCCGAGCCCGGCGCCGAACGCGAACCACTCGATATTGGTGGTCAGCAGGAACGCCAGGCGCTTCCCGCCCGGCCAGCTGTAATTCCGCCTTTCATGCAAAGGCACGAAATCATAGCGGCCGTGCTGCGGGATCAATCGACCTTGGCTCCGGAGGCCTTGACCACCGGGCCGAGCTTGGCGATCTCCTGGGCGGTGGCGGACTCGAACTCCTCCGGGCTCATGGCGATCGCGTCGACGCCGATCTTCTTCAGCACCGGCTGGATGTCCGCCGACTGCACCGCGCGCGCGAACTCGCTGTTCAGCCGCCGCACGAGCGCGCGATCGAGGCCCTTCGGCGCGAGCACGCCCGAGTAGAGCACGATCTCGAAGCCGGGCAGGCCGGCCTCGATCATGGTCGGCACGTCGGGCGCGGCGGCGCTGCGCTTGGGCGTGGTCACCGCGAGCGCGCGCAGCTTGCCGCTGCTCATGTTCGATACGGCAGGCGGCATGGTCGAGAACACGAACGTCACCTCGCCGCCGAGGATCGCGGCGGTCGCCGGGTTGCTTCCCTTGTACGGCACGTGCAGCACGTCGACGCCGGCGGAAGACTTGAGCATCTCGGAGGCGAGGTGGACGATGGTGCCGTTGCCCGACGAGCCGTAGGAGTACTTGCCGGGATTCGCCTTGAGCAGCGCGATCAGCTCGCGCACGTTGTTCGCGGGCGTGGACGGATGCACCACCAGCATGAGCGGCGTGGACGCGACCATGGCCACGTAGCTGAAGTCCTTCATCGTGTCGTACGGCAGCTTGGTGTACAGGTTGGCGTTGATCGCGTGCGTGGTGATGTCCTGCAGCCAGAGCGTGTAGCCGTCCGGGGCCGAGCGCGCGATGTAGTCGCCCGCGATCGTGGTGCCCGCGCCCGGCTTGTTCTCGACCAGCACCTGCTGGCCGAGCTGCTTGGAAAGCGGGATGGCGATCGCGCGGCCGAACACGTCGGAGATGCCGCCGGCGGCGAAGCCGACTACCAGGCGTACCGGCTTGTTCGGATAGTCGGACTGCGCCCAGGCCGTCGAGGCGAACAGGAAAAGCAGGACAAGAGTTCTCATGAGAGTCCTTTCATGGCAGTCCACAGGGCTTGCACGTCGCCCTGCTCCACCCCGTTGGTGATGAAAACCAGCGCCGGCTCGCCGCGCTTCGAGGATGGGGATACGTTGCGCAGCCGGTCGAACACGTGGCGAACGCCCTGCACCGCCACGAGCCCGTCCTCGACCGGCACGAAACCCTTCACGCGCAGCAGGTCCTTGCCGCGCAGCTCGACCAGCGTCGCGATGAAGTGCTGCAGCAGCGCCTTGCGCACCGGCCGCTCGAAGCGCATCGAGAAGCTGCGGATCGCGCCGCCGTGCTGGGCGGGTTGAAAAACGTGGTCCGTCCCTGTCTTGGTTTCCAGGATTCGATGTGGCTCGACGGCCCCGTATTGCGCCGCAATGCATTCCACGGTGGGGTTGAGCGCCGCGATCTCGCTTCGCACTTCGGAAAAATCCGCCGTGCGGTCCACTTTTGAAAGCACCACGACGTCCGCTGCGGCGATCTGGCTGCGCGCGATGTCGGCCGAGGCCTGGCGCGCCTCGCGGTCCGCGGCGTCCACGACGGTAACGATCGGGCCGAGCTTGTAGTCGCGCGACAGCGCGTGATCGTTGTAGAGCGTTTGCGCCACCGGGCCGGGGTCGGCGAGGCCGCTCGTCTCCACGATCACGCGGTCGAAGCCCGCGATCTCGCCGCGCCGCCGGCGCAGCGCCGCGCCCATCAGCGCCTCCTCGAGGTCGCCGCGCACGTGGCAGCACAGGCAGCCGTTCGGCAGCGCAATGGCTTCTTCCTTCACCCCTTCCACCAGCACATGGTCGACCGGGACGTCGCCGTACTCGTTGACGATGACCAGGGACTCGGCTTGGCTCTTGACGAGATGATTGACCAGCGTCGTCTTGCCGCTGCCCAGGAACCCGGTGACGACGACGACCGGCGTTCTCCCGTCCGGAATCACACCTTCATTTCCAGGCAGTACAGCCCGCCGCCGCCGCGATCCACGGTGAAGACGATGCCGCGGTCGTCGACGAACACGTCGTTCAGCTGCGCGGCGCCGCTCTTGGCGTTCTCGGGCGCGGGCGGAACGAAGTAGGCGATCTCGCGCGGCGAGAACGGGTCGCTCACGTCGTAGGCGCGCACGCCGCCGTTGAAGAAGGTACCGAGCACGACGTCTTCCGAGCGCCACGCGCCCGGCACCGGCGGGTTCTCGTGCAGGTTGTGCGCGCCGAAGCGCCCGCCGCGGTTCTTGAACGAGTCGACTGGCGGCATGGGCAGCGTGGAGATGCTCACCAGGTGGCGCTCGTCGCGCGCGTCGAGGAGCCACACCAGCTTCGGATGGTCCGCCGCGTTGTCCTTTACCGACTCGTCGCTCACCACGAGGAGGCCGCGGCCGAAGAACGGCAGCGCGGTGTGGTTGAAGCCGTTGTACGGCGGCGAGTTGGTCCAGCGCGAGATCATCTTCGGCCGCGAGCGATCCGAAATGTCGAGCACCATGATGCCGCCGTCGATGTACGCGAGGTAGCAGCGGTGCGGGCGCTCCGGATAGACGTTGGTGTTGTGCGCGCGGAAGCCGGCGTCGAACTTGGCCGGCAGGCGCTCGGGCGGCGGCGCGTCGTCGCCGTCCATCGTGCCCGGCAGGTGCCAGCGCCCCACCGCCACCGGCTTGGACGGATTCGCCACGTCGACGATGCGGTAGATCTGGTCGTCTTTCGGGTTGCGCGGCTTGAGCTCCGGGTCAGCGCACGCCAGGTGCACGGTCTTGCCGTCCACGAACCAGAGCTGGTGGCAACCGCGCGAGTGCGGCCCGGAGGCGTCGAAGAACGAGATCGACTTCGGCTTTTCCGGGACGGAGATGTCGAACAGCTCGAAACCCGCGGGCTTGAGGCCGAACTTGGTCACCTGGTAGGCCACCGCCATCAGGTCGCCCGCCACCTCGAGCGAATTGGAGCGCATCTGCGCGTGCGGGAGGTCGGTCTGCACCACCACCTTCGGCTGGCGCGGGTCGCTCACGTCCACCGCGGTGAAGTTCTTCGGCGCGCTCTCGTGCGCGAGCCACAGGATGCGCCGGCCGTCGCGCGCCATCTGCATCGCGGTGCCTTCGCCCATGCCGCCGAAGCCGTTGAGCGTGTGCTGCGCGAGGAGCTTCATGTTGAGGAACATGGGCCTAAGATATCATCGGCGCGATGCGTTTTTTGCTTTCCGTTCTGCTTTCGCTTTCCTGTTTCGCGGCCTGGGCGTGGCCGACCAGGCCGGTGCGCATCGTGGTGGCCTACCCGCCCGGCGGGGGCATCGATGTACTCGCGCGGCAGCTTGCCGACAGGCTCACGCCCGCCTGGGGCCAGCCGGTGGTGGTGGAGAACAAGCCCGGCGCCAACACCATCCTCGCCACCGACGCCGTCGCCAAGGCGGACCACCACACGATCCTGATGACGACGGACGCGACCTTCTCCATCAACCCGCATCTCTATGCGAAGCTGCCCTACGACGTCGAGCGCGACTTCGTGCCGGTCACGATGCTCGTGCTGCTCCAGCAGCTCCTGGTCGCGCACCCGGGGGTTCCCTACAACGATCTGAACGGGTTGATCCAGGCGGCGAAGGCAAAGCCCGGCTCGATCAACTACGCCTCCTACGGCAGCGGCAGCCAGCCGCACCTTGCCGCGGAGATGCTCAAGAACAAGGCGGGCATCGACCTCGTGCACGTGCCCTACAAGGGAATCTCGCTCGCCGTGCCGGCGGTGATGGCGGGCGAGGTGCAGCTCACGTTCGCGGGCATCGCCACCTCGATGCCGCAGCTCAAAGCCGGGCGCATCAAGGCGCTCGCGATCGGCGGCCAGGCGCGCTCGCCGCTCCTGCCGCAGGTGCCGACCTTCGCCGAGCTCGGTTATCCGGAAGTCGAGACGCACGCCTGGTTCGGGCTTTTCCTCCCGGCGGGATCGCCCGCCGAAGCGGTGCAGCGCATCTACCTCGAGACGAAGAAGATCATCGAGGAATCGGACTTCCGGCAAAAGCAGCTGGTCGAAAAAGGCTATGAAGTCGTTGGCAGTTCGCCCGCAGAGTTTGTCAACTATTTAAAGAAGGATCGCGAAAGCCGCGGCCGCGCGGTAAAAGTCTCCGGAGCTAAAGCCGAATAACACGCTTTGGAAACGGTCTTCGTCGATCCTGCGCCGCGGCTCGCGGTGTCCGTCGCCGGTCAAGGCGAGCTCGTGCTATTCCTGCACGGCATCCGCGGCAACCGCCGCAACTGGGCGGGCCAGGTCAACTTCTTCTCCTCGCGCTTCCGCGCGGCCGCCGTCGACGTGCGCGGCTACGGCGATTCCGAGGACTACGAGGGCCCGCTCTTGTTCGAGCACTTCAGCGGCGACGTGATGCGCGTCGCGGAATACTTCAAGGCGCAGAAGATGCACCTGGTCGGCTGCTCGATGGGCGGGCGCATCGCGCGCAACGTCGCGCTGCGCGCGCCGGAGCGGCTGCGCTCGCTCACCCTGGTCAGCACGCACCCGGGCTTCGACTCGTTGAGCGCCGATGCGGTGAAGCGCTTCGTCAGCGAGCGGCGCTCGCAGACCCCGCAGAGCCTGCGCCGCCTGCTCGGCAGCGGCCCGAGCTACGCCGCGTACCAGGAGCTGCTCGACAGCGTGTCGCGCGTCCACGAGGCGTCGTACCAGAAGACCCTGGAAGCCTCGGTGGCGCAGGACCGCGACGCGCCGGTCGAGCAGATCCGCGTGCCGACCCTCGTGATCGCCGGCAAGGAAGACGTGGTCTACCCGCCCGAGCTTGCGGTCGAGATGGCGCGGCGCATCCCGGGGGCCGAGCTGCAGCTCTTCGAGCGCACCGGCCACCTCGCGAACCTCGAGGACCCCGAGCGCTTCAACAAGGTGGTTTTCGACTTCATCTCCCGGCACAACCCGTCCTGACTTAACATCGGCCCTCCAAAACAGGAGGGATGCATGGCAGGCAAACGCGTTGCGCTCGTCACCGGCGCGGGCAGCGGCATCGGCAAATCGGCGGCGCTCGCGCTGCTCAAGGACGGCTACCACGTCGGGCTGGTCGGCCGGCGCAAGGACATGCTGCAGAAGACCGCGGACGAGTCCGGCGCCAGGGATCGCGCGCTCGTGCTCGCGGCGGACATCACCAAGGACGCCGAGGTTGCTTCCGTATTTGAACAAGTGAAATCAAAATGGGGGCGCCTGGACGTGCTGTTCAACAACGCCGGCATCGGTGCGCCGGCGGTGCCGATGGAAGACCTGCCGATCGAGAAGTTCCGCGAGGTGGTGAACATCAACCTGGTGGCGATGTTCATGTGCACGCAGCACGCGATCCGCATCATGAAGGCGCAGACTCCGAAAGGCGGGCGCATCATCAACAACGGCTCGATCTCCGCGCACGCGCCGCGCCCGATGTCGGTGGCCTACACCTCGACCAAGCACGCGGTCACCGGCCTCACCAAGTGCATCTCGCTCGACGGGCGCAAGGACGACATCACCGCGAGCCAGATCGACATCGGCAACGCGCTCACCGAGCTCGCCGCGCGCATGGCGAAGGGCGTGCCGCAGGCCGACGGCTCGATCAAGCCCGAGCCGCTGATGGACGTGAAGCACGTGGGCGACGCGGTGCTGCACATGGCCAACCTGCCGCTCGACGTGAACGTGCAGTTCATGACCATCATGGCCACCAAGATGCCCTTCGTAGGCCGGGGGTAAGGCCTCCAGGTCCTAGAGTGCGTCGGCGTCGTGCAGGTGCGAGAGCACCGCGTCGACGATGATGGCGAGCACCACCGCGTCGGCGAGCCACGCGGTGATCGCCATACGGCGCTTGAACTGCTCGGAGACCTGCATGCGGCCGATCTTGGCCGCGTGCTTGACGTGCTCGTACACCGTGAAGGCGAGCGCGGCCGTCGCGAGCGCCACGGTGAGCGCGAGATCGTCCACGATCAGCAAGCCGATGCACAGCGCGCAAAGCGCGGCGAAATACCAGGCCGAGAACAAGTGCTCGCGGTGGAAGCTGCGCAGCTCCTCGCCCGACAGCAGGCCGAGCGAGCTCGCAAAGGCGCTGAACGCGGCCACGATCAGCGCGATGGTGACGAGCGTCAGCACGGCCGCTACCTCACGACGACCTTGTAGGTCCTTGCATCGACCGTCGCGGTGCTCTTCTGGCCGAGCGCCTGCAGCGGCGTGTAGACCTGGATCGCCTTGGCCTCGGGCACCACGAACTCCACCGCGAGCGTCGCCTTGCCCTCGCCTCGCCGGATCGCCTGGCTCTCCTGCGCGAGGCCCTTGTCGTTCAGCTGCACGACCAGCGTCACCACGCCCGCGTCGGCCAGCAGCCGGTAAGCCACTTCGGCCTGCAGCTTCACCTTGGCGCCGACCTTGAGCGGCGTGGCGGTGTCGGGCTTGAGAGCGACGATCTTCACCGCGCCCGCCGAGACCGGCTTGGCGGGCGCGGGCGGCTTCTTGTCGCAGCCCGCCGCGAGCGAGCCGAGGAACAGCGCGATGACGAGCCGGGCGACCACGCCGGCACTGTACCGCTAGATGTGCTCCCGGATCCAGGACGCGGTGCGCACCGCGCCGCCGAAGCTGTAGAGGTGCACGCCGACCAGGTTGCTCGGCTCGCGCTGCAGGCTGTAGCGCGCGAGCGCGGTGAGCTGCTCCTTCGGGTCGGCGTTGGTCACCAGGCGCGCGATGCCGGTGCCGAGCGTGCGCAGCGCGCGCAGCGAGACGCTCACGCCGCAGCGCTGCGCATAGCGCGCCAGCGCGACCGGGTCGGTCGGGCCGGCGATGCCGGCGTAGATCGAGACCTCGGGCGCGCTGCGCGCGAGGCCGGCGCAGTACTCCACCACGCGGCTCGGCGCGAAGGAGAACTGGGTCACGACATACATGCCAAGACCTTGCTCGCGCGCCAGACGGAGCTTTTTTTCAAAAGCGGAAAGTAAGGAAGAAGCGGCAATGCGCGGATGGCCCTCGGGATAGCCCGCCACGCCGATCTCGCGGATGCCGGAGTCGCGCAGCAGCCCCGACTCGAGGATCTCGAGGCTGTCGTTGAAGGGCCCCTTGGCCTTGGGCTCGTCGCCGCCGAGGAGCAGCACGCGGTGAACCTGGTGATTTTTCACGGCGGTTCGCAGAAACGACGAGAACTCGTCGCGGTCGAGGATGCGGCGCGCCGAGACGTGCGGCACCGGATCGAGCCCGGCGGCGCGGAACGCGGCGACCGCCTCGAGCGTGCGCGCGAGCGGCAGGCCGGGGAGCGACGGGATGTAGACGCAGGTGCTCTTCGGGATTAGCGCAGCGACGTCGGCCGCGCGGTGCAGCTCGCGCGGCGAGATCTCCAGGGAGCCGGCGACCAGCAGCTCCGCGGCCCGCGCGTGCAGGCCTTCCTCAGTCGCGCTTGCGGGAAACGACATACGACTCGTCGAGAAACCAGAGGCTGCCATGTTTTTGCAGGACCTCGCGGGTGGCGTCCAGGTAGCGGGTGTCGCGCAGCACTTCGGACAGGCGCACGTCGTCCATCTGCGCGACGTAGATGGCGGCGTTCCACGCCGCGAACAGCGTCGAGGTGCCGATGCTGGCCGAGATCTCGGTCGGCAGCGTGTGCATCTCGTAGCGGAAAATGGCGCGCTGGTCGGCGTAGGCGTTGAAGTTGTAGCGGCGCGCCTCCTTGCCGAGCAGGCTCTTGGTGGCGCGCAGGATGTCGTGGCGGCTCTGCGTGTACGGGTTCTCGCCCGGCCAGACCTTCTGGATGATCTCGAGGCCGGGGTCTTCGCCGTGCGAATGGATGCCGAGCAGGCGCCCGCCCTTGCCGAGCGCGCGCACCAGCGGCGCGACCACCTTCTCGGCCTTGAACTCGAGCGGCGCGCGCAGGCGGTAGGGCTGCGAGGCGATCACCATGTCGTACTCGGCCATGCCGTGCCCGCGCTTCGGGATCACCTCGTCCAGCATGAAGCGATAGTCCTCGCGGTAGATGACGAGCGCCACCGGGTGCTCGTAGACCGGATTGCCGGTCTTCGGGCTGTGGCGCGCCTGCCAGTTCTTGGCGAGGAACGGCTCGAGCGCCGAGATCTGCTCGGAGAAGTCGTGCGACGTGCTGCCGGAGAGCACCGCCTCGTGCCAGACCATCGAGGTGGCGGCCGGCACGGTGCGCGGCGTGAGCCAGGGCGCCTCGGTGTAGTACATGTTGGTGACCACGAGCACGGTGGCAGGATGCTCGTAGAAGCGGTCGGCCATCTTGCGCAGGC
This sequence comes from Burkholderiales bacterium, assembly GCA_036379875.1. Taxonomy (GTDB): domain Bacteria; phylum Pseudomonadota; class Gammaproteobacteria; order Burkholderiales; family SG8-39; genus SCGC-AG-212-J23. Next base: position 20,724 of record DASVFV010000021.1, read on the forward strand.
TGAGCCGCACGTCCTCGAGGCTGATCTCCTTGCCGACGATGTAGAACGGCACGGTCGGGAAGCGCCGGTGCATCTCGCGCATCACGCGCGCGAGCACCGTGCCGTCGCCCATACCGGCGTCGAACAGCCGCACCGCTGGCGGGCGCGGGTGGATATGCCCGAGCTCGAGGCCGACGCGCTGCGCGACCACGTCCTTCTCGCTGCACGTGTTCACGAACAGCAGGTACTTCTGGCGGTTGTCGAAGAAGCGGAAGTTCTTTTCCGGCGGCGCCTCGCGCGGCGGCGCGGCCAGCGGCGCAATCGCGGTGGGGCGGATGAGCGGCAGCAGCTCGGGCGGCGTGTCGCCGGCGCCGGGCGCGCCGTGCCGGACCATGAACTGGTTGACCCGCTGCAGGGTCTCAGGAGTAACGCGCGCGCCGTCGCGCAGCCGAGAGACGAACTTGCCGTCGTTGACCGCCCGCCGGCCGAAGGTGGACTCCGCCATCCCGGTGCGACGGCAGAATTCCGAGATGCTGCCTAACAGGCTTCCGCCTGCAGCGACTTCCATCACTCCTCCTGCGGCTATAGTGGGCACGGCATTGTGGGATGGCAACCACAGCGCTTCATGGGATGTATCCCACCATTATGAATCAAGTACTTGACCTGATAGGCCAGACGCCGATGGTGGAAGTGCACCGCCTGGAAACCGGGCGCTGCCGCCTTTTCCTGAAGCTCGAGTTCCAGAACCCCGGCGGTTCCATCAAGGACCGCGTCGCGCTGGCAATGATCGAAGCGGCCGACAAACAGAAGAAGATCTCCAAGGGTGGCCTGCTGGTGGAAGCCACCGCCGGCAACACCGGCCTGGGCCTTGCGCTGGTGGCTGCGCAGAAAGGCTACCGGTTGCTCATCGTGGTGCCCGACAAGATGAGCCAGGAAAAAATCTTCCAGCTGAAGGCCATGGGCGCCGAAGTGGTGATGACGCGCTCTGACGTCACCAAGGGCCACCCGGAGTACTACCAGGATCTGGCCGCGCGCCTCGCGCGGGAGAAAGGCGGTTTTTTCATCAACCAGTTCGCCAACCCGGCGAACCCGCAAGCGCACGAAGAGACCACCGGGCCGGAGATCTGGGAGCAGATGGAGCACGACGTCGACGCAGTGGTCGCCGGCGTGGGCACCGGAGGCACGCTCACCGGGCTCTCGCGCTTCTTCGCGCGTGTGTCCCCGCAGACCGAAATGGTGCTCGCAGATCCGGCCGGCTCGATCCTCGCGGAATTTGTCGCTACGAGGAAGATCCCCGCTGAAGTGGGAAGCTGGCTCGTGGAGGGCATCGGCGAGGACTTCATCCCGCCGAACTGCGACCTGTCGCGCGTGCGAAAGGCTTACAGCATCTCGGACGGGGAAGCGTTCCTGACCTGCCGCGAGCTGCTTCGAAAGGAGGGCATCATGGCCGGCACCTCCTCCGGAACGCTGGTCGCGGCGGCGCTGCGCTACTGCCGCGAGCAGGCCGAGCCGCGCCGCGTCGTCAGCCTGATCCCGGATAGCGGCAACAAGTACCTCTCCAAGGTCTACAACGACTACTGGATGATCGACCAGGGCTTTATCCAGCGCGAGCGCCACGGCGACCTGCGCGACCTGATCGCGCGCCGGCACCAGGAGCATGCCGTTGCGACAGTGAACGCGGACGAGACGGTAATGGCTGCGTACCAGCGCATGAAGCTGTACGACGTGTCGCAGCTCCCGGTACTGAAGGACGGGCGCATCGTCGGCATCGTCGACGAGGAGGACATCCTGCTCGAGGTGTACGACAATCCGGCGCACTTTCGCGAGCCGGTGACCGAGGCGATGGAGAGCCACCTCGTCACCGTGGCGCCGAGCGCGTCGCCCGGGCAGCTGATGGAGATCTTCAAGCGCGGGCTGGTCGCGATCGTGGTGGACGGCGACGAGTTCCTCGGCCTCATCACGCGCATCGACTTCCTGAACTGGTTGCGGAGAAGAACACAATGAAATTCGAGACCAAGGTGATCCACGCCGGCCAGGAGCCCGACCCGCGCACCGGCGCGGTGATGACGCCGATCTACGCCACCTCCACCTACGCGCAGTCGAGCCCGGGCGAGCACAAGGGCTACGACTACGCGCGCACGCGCAATCCAACGCGCGACGCGCTGGAAGCCTGCCTCGCGGAGCTCGAAGGCGGCCAGGCCGGCTTCGCGTTCGCCTCCGGCATGGCGGCGATCGGAACGGTGCTCGAGCTCCTCGACTCGGGCTCGCACGTGGTGGCGATGGACGACCTGTACGGCGGCAGCTACCGGATCCTCGAGCGGGTGCGCAAACGCTCTGCCAACCTGCGAGCCACGTTTGTCGATTTATCGAATACCGAGAATCTGGAAAAAGCCATCAAGCCGGAAACGAAGATGGTCTGGGTCGAAACACCGACCAACCCGCTGCTCAAGATCGTCGACCTCGAAGCCATCGCAGCGATCGCGCGCAAGCGCAAGCTGATCTCGGTCTGCGACAACACCTTCGCCTCGCCATGGATCCAGCGCCCGCTCGAGCTCGGCTTCGACATCGTGGTGCACTCGACGACGAAATACCTGAACGGCCATTCCGATGTGATCGGCGGCGCCGCCGTTTTCAAGGACAAGGGCGAGCTCAGCGAAAGACTGGCGTTCCTGCAAAACGCGGTGGGCGGGGTGCCGAGCCCCTTCGATTCGTTCCTCACCCTGCGCGGCATCAAGACCCTGGCAGTGCGCATGGAGCGCCATTGCGGCAACGCGATGCACGTGGCGGCATGGCTCGAGAAGCACCCGAAGGTTGGGCGCGTCATCTATCCGGGCCTCGCCTCTCATCCCCAGCATCTCCTGGCGGCCCGGCAGATGCAGCAGCGCTACGGCGGCATGGTGACGGCGGTATTGAAGGGCGGCCTGCCTGCATCGAAGCGCTTCCTCGAGCGCTGCAAGCTCTTCACGCTCGCGGAGAGCCTGGGCGGCGTGGAGAGCCTGATCGAGCACCCGGCGATCATGACGCACGCCTCGCTGCCGGAAGACGTGCGCGCGGGGCTGGGCATCGACGACGGCCTGGTGCGCCTGTCGGTCGGCATAGAAAGCGTGGACGATCTCATCGCGGAGTTGAAGTACGCCCTGGATTAGGATGCCGGGCAAGTCGTATGCCGGACCGCTGCCGCCGTTGAACGGCGAGCATCGCGCTCTTTCGCTGCGCCTGAGACTCCACGTCGCGGCGCTGGCCGCGAACGAGCGCAACGCCGACCTCGAGACTCCGGCGCGCTATATCGAGCACGCGCTGAGGGATTTCTCCACCCAGCAGTTCCGCAGCGGCGGTCGCATGGTGCGCAACATCGAGGCCGGCTCGGGCGAGGTCCTGGTCGGCGCGCACTACGACACCGTGCCCGGCTCGCCCGGCGCGGACGACAACGCCTCCGGCGTCGCCGTGCTGCTCGAGCTCGCGCGCCTCGTGCCTTCCGGCGTGCGCTTCGTCGCGTTCGCGAACGAGGAGGCGCCCTACTTCCTCGGGCCCGAGATGGGCAGCTTCGTGTACGCGCGCGAGCGCGCCGCGAAGCTGCGCGCCATGTTCTCGCTCGAAATGCTGGGCTATTACAGCGATGCGCCCGGCAGCCAGGCCTATCCCGCACCGCTCGGGATGTTCTATCCGGACCGGGCGGACTTCATCGCCTTCGTCGGCGACCTGGGGGCGCGCGCCTTGCTCAGAAAGGCGATCGGCATCTTTCGCGAAAAAGCGCGCTTTCCCTCGGAGGGCCTGGCTGCGCCGTCCTTCATCCCGGGTGTGGCCTGGTCCGACCACTGGTCGTTCCGCAAGCACGGCTTTCCGGCGATCATGATTACCGACACCGCCTTTTACCGTTATCCCCACTACCATCGCGCGAGCGATACGCCCGACAAGCTCGACTACGAGCGCATGGCGCGCGTGACGCTCGGCCTTGCGGAGATGCTCCATGAATTCACGCATCAAGCTCGGTGACCTGGAAGTGAACCGCCTGGGCTACGGCGCGATGCGCGTCTGCGGCCCCTCGGTTTGGGGGCCGCCGAAAGACCGCGCGCACGCGCACCGCGTGCTGCGCCGTGCGGTGGAGCTCGGCGTGAATTTCTTCGATACCGCGGATTCCTACGGGCCGCACGTCGACGAGGAGCTGATCGCCGAGGCGCTGCATCCCTATCCGAAGGGATTCGTGATCGCCACCAAGGGCGGGCTGGTGCGCCCGAAGCCGAGCCGCTGGGACGAGGACGCGCGCCCCGAGCAGCTGAAGAAAGCGATCGACGGCAGCCTGAAGCGCCTGAAGCTCGAGCGCATCGACCTCTACCAGCTACACGCTCCGGATCCGCGCGTGCCGCTCGAGGCCTCGATCGGCGCGCTCGCCGACGCGCAGCGCGCGGGCAAGATCCGCCACATCGGCGTGTCGAACGTGGACGTGGCGCAGCTCGAGCGCGCGCGCAAGCTGGTGACCGTAGTCTCGGTGCAGAACGAGTACAACCTCGAGAACCGCAGCTCGGAGGACGTGCTCGAGCGCTGCGAAAAGCTCGGCATCGCCTTCCTGCCCTGGTATCCGCTAGGTGCGGGAGCCGCTCTTCGAACTTCCAAAGTCAAAGAGATCGGCAAAAGGCTCGGCGCGACCCCCGCTCAAGTCGCGATCGCATGGCTGCTCGCGCGCTCGCCGGCGATGCTGCCCATTCCCGGCACCAACTCCCTCGAGCACCTCGAGGAAAACGTCGGCGCGGCGAAGCTCGAGCTCTCCAAACAAGACTTCGACGCGCTCGGCTAGATGGAAAGCCTGCTGCCGGTCCTGCTTCTCGCGCAAGGCGTGATGGGCGGCGTGGACACGCTGCTCAACCACGAGCTTATCGCCGCACCCGCGTGCTGCCGCAGAACGAGCGCGTGCTGCACGTGTTCCTCACCCTCAACCTCGGGCTGCTGATCACGCTGCTGGCTCCCGTGCTGCTCGACTGGGGCGTGCAAGCCACCGCGCTGGTCGCCAAGAGCCACGGCCTGCTGTCCTGGCTACTCTCGGCGCTGGGGCTGGCCGCCGGGGCGTGGTCGCTGCGCGACTTGCTCGCTTGGCGGCGCCTGCGGCGTGCTAGTGTTGCCGCATGAAAAGAATTTTCCTTTCCCTGCTTCTTGCTCTTGCCCTCGGCTCCGCCGCAGGCCAGGACGCCTACCCCTCCAAGCCGATCCGCATCCTGGTGGGCTACGCCGCGGGCGGCGGCAACGACATCATCGTGCGCGTGATGCAGCCCGAGATGCAGAAGGGCCTCGGCCAATCGGTGGTGGTGGAGAACATGCCCGGCGCGCAAAGCATCATCGCCGCCGAGGCGGCGGCCAAGGCGGCGCCCGACGGCTATACGCTGCTGATGGGGCCGAGCGGGCCGATGACCATCAACCCGGCGACCTATTCCAAGCTGCGCTATTCGCCGACGCGCGACTTCGCGCCGATCTCGATGATCTGCGAGTTTCCGCTGCTCGTCACGGTGGATGCCAGGCTGCCGATCAAGGACATGAAGGAGCTGGTCGCTTACGCCAAGGCGAACCCGGGCAAGTCCAACTACGCCTCGAGCGCCGGCATCTTCCAGATCACCACCGAGCTCTTCAAGCAGAGGACCGGCACCACGATCGAGATGATTCCGTACAAGTCGAGCGGCGAGTCGGTGCAGGCGGTGATCGCCGGGCAGGTGATGATGACCATCGTCGACCCGCCGCCCGCCACCGGCGCGCTCAAGGCCGGCACGCTGCGCGGCCTCGCGGTCACCTCGGGCAAGCGCCACCCTTCGTGGCCCGACCTGCCCACCATGGCCGAGGCCGGGGTGCCCGACATGGAAGTGCCGGTGTGGACCGCGTTCTTCGCGCCGGCGAAGACGCCGCCCGCGCTGATCGCGCGCCTGCAGAAGGAAGTGGCGCGCGTGGTGCACGCGCCCGAAGTGAAAGAGCGCTTCGCGCAGATGGGCCTCACCCCGGTCGGCGGCTCGTCCGAGGACCTTGGGCGCCGCGTCGCAGCGGACATCCAGAAGTGGACCGCCGTGGCCAAGGCGGCCAACATCAAAAACGATTAGGGCTCCGTCCCCGAACTACGGCTGGGTCGTCCTCGCGTGCCTGTGCTGCGCGGGCTTCGCGCGCCAGGGGCCGGCGGTCGCCACGCTCTCGATCTTCGTCGAGCCGCTGATCCGCGAGTTCGGCTGGTCGCGCACCGCGTTGTCCGGCGCGGTGTCGGTCGCGGGCGTGATGGCGGCGCTGGTCGCGCCGCCGATTGGCCGCATCCTCGACCGGCACGGCTCGCGCGCGGTGCTGAGCGTGGCGGTGCTCGTCAACGCCGCAGCGCTCGCGCTGCTCTCCTTCACGCCGTCGCTGCTGATCTTCTATCTCCTCTACTGCATCGCGCGCATGAACTGGGCGGCCGCGTTCGACCTCGGCATCTACGGCGCGATCAGCAAGTGGTTCGTGGCGCGCCGCGCGCTCGCCACCTCGATCGCCACCATGGCGCAGATGGCCGGCCTGGTGGCGATGCCGCTCATCGCGCAGTTCGCCATCGTGCACCACGGCTGGCGCGCCGGCTGGCTCGCGCTCGGCGCCGTGACGCTGGTGGTCGGCTTCCTGCCGGTCTGGCTTTTCCTCACGAAGGAGCCGGAGCAGCCGGCGCGCGCCGGCAACCCGGAGCCGCGTTACTCGCGCGCCGAGGCGGTTCGCACCCCGGCGTTCTGGCTCCTCATGCTCTTCACCGTGCTCGTCTACCCGGTGCAGGCGGGCGTGAGCCTGCACCAGGCACCGCACCTCGTCGAGCGCGGCCTCGACGCCACCACCGCGGCGCTCATCGTCGGCAGCTTCTCGTTCATGTCCGGCGTCGCCACCTTCGTGTGCGGGTTCCTGCCGCGGCGCGTGCCGCTGCGCTTCGTGCTCGCGCTGGTCGGCGTGCTGCTCGTCGCGGGCGTACTGCTGCTGAAGCGCGTCGCTTCGCCGGCCGACGGCTATCTCGCCGTCAGCCTGTTCGGCCTCGGCATCGGCGGCGTGCTCACCCTCCTGCCGCTCGCGTGGGCGGATTACTTCGGGCGCGAGAACTACGGCGCGATCCGCGGCCTCGCGCTCTCGGCGCAGGTGCTCGCGCAGGCCGCCGGGCCGCTGATCTCGGGGCTGCTGCGCGATTTCGGCGGCGACTATCAGCTCGCGCTGAGCGTGTTCGCCGTGCTTTCGGGACTGAGCGTGGCGGCCGCGCTTGCGGCCAGGGCGCCTACACTGGCTGCCGCGCGATCCTGAGCCGCGTCGCGCGCATGTCGTCGCCGCGCAGCTCGCGCAGCGCGTAGCCCGCGAAGTCGTCCGCGACTTCCTTGCGCCAGTAGAGGTCCATGTCGGTGTTGTCCATCGGCTTGGCGCGGTTCGCCACCAGGCTCGCGGCCTCGGCGATGACCTCATCGCTGAGCTTCTTGCCCTTCAGGAACTCGCCCGCCTTCTCGACCAGGAACGGCCGCGACGCGACCGCCCCGAGCGCCAGCCTGGCTTCTTCAATGACATCCCCCGAAAACCTGATGGCTGCAGCGACCCCCAGGATCGGAAAATCGAACGAGCCGCGGCGGCGCAGCTTCCAGTACGCGCTCTTCCAGCCGGCGGGCACGCGCACCTCGGTGAGGATTTCGTCCGGCCGGCGGGCGAGATAGTCGATGCCGTCGTTGCGATAGAGATCCTCGACTCGGACCTCCCGCACCCCGCTCGACGAGACCAGTGTAACGGCCGCGTTCAGTGCAATAAGGGCCGGCGCCGTATCCGTGGAAGAGACAGCGACACAGCGCTTGCTCGCGGTGGCGACCCAGCAGACCGTGCCGTCCTTCTTCAGGCAGAAGTCGATCGCCTTGCGCCACTCGTAGGTCTGGTTGTAGTAGGTGCAGCGCGTGTCGAGGCACAGGTTGCCGCCCAGCGTGCCCATGTTGCGGATGTGCGGCGTGGCGACCTGGATGGCGGCCTGGCGCAGAGCGGTTGGTGTGCTCGCGTTTTCACCGATTTGGCTCAACGTAAGACCCGCGCCGAAGCTGCCGTTCAGCTTCTTCAGCTCGGCGACCTGCGCGAGGGAAACCAGCACCTGCGGCGCCTGGTGGCGGCGCTTCATATTGGGCAGCAGGTCGGTGCCGCCCGCGATCAGCATCGCGCGCGGGCCCTCGCCCGCCAGGATCTTCGCCGCCTCGGCTACGGAGCGCGGCGCGCGGTGCTCAAACCACGGCAGCCTGAGCATCGCGCTTGGTCTCCTTGCCGTCGCCGTTTTCCCACGGCGGCAGCACGAACGTCGGCTCGGGGTATGGGACCGCCGGGAAGCTTTCCGGTCCCACTCTCTTGTCCTGTTGCTGCAAGGCCTTTAGGACCTTGTCCGGCGTGATGGGGATCTCGTGGATGCGCACGCCGAGCGCGTCGTAAATCGCGTTCGCGACCGCGGGCATCACCGGCAGCAGCGGCCCCTGCCCGACTTCCTTCGCCCCGTACGGGCAGTTCGGATCCGGATCCTCGATCAGGGCGACTTCGACCTCCGGCATGTCGAGCGCAGTGAGACTCTTGTAGTCGAGCATTGAAGGCGCGCGATGCACGAGCGCGCCGGAGAGCTTCTCGGGCAGGCGACGGAACGACTGCTCCTCCATGAGCGCCTCGCCGAGGCCCATGTAGACGCCGCCGATCACCTGCCCGCGCGCCAGCACCGGGTTGAGCGCGCGACCGATGTCGTGGGCGATCCAGATCTTCGGCACGTGGATCCAGCCGGTGCGCTCGTCCACTTCCGTCTCGACCACGCACGCGGTAAAGCTGTACGCCGGCGAAGGACCGACGCCCGCGCCCTTGTACTTGCCCGGCGGCTTGGGCGGTGAGTAGGAGCCGACCGCCGACAGCGTGCCGAGCGCGGCCTCGGCCATCGCCACCGCCTCGACGAAGGTCATGCCGACGCCGGGCTGGTCGGCCGCGAAGACTTTGCCTTGCGAGAACACCACGCGGTCGGGCAGCGAGCCCAGGGTTTCGGCAACCACCCCGGCAATCGCGGCTCGCAGCCGTTCGGCCGCCTGGAGCGCCGCGTTGCCCGCCATGATGGTGACGCGGCTCGAGTACGAGCCGAGGTCGACCGGCGTGATGCCGGTGTCGCCGGTCACCACGCGTACGTTGCCGATCTCGACGCCGAGCGCTTCGGCGACCAGTCCCGCGAGCACGTCGTCGGAGCCCTGGCCGATCTCGGTCGCGCCGCAGTAGACGATCACGCTGCCGGAGCGATCGAGCAGGATCTGCACGCCGGAGTGCGGCATCTTGTTCCAGTAGATCGCCACGCCCGCGCCGCACATGTAGGTGCTGCAGGCGAGGCCGAGGCCGCGCCCTCTGCCGAGCTTGCCGCGGCGCTCCTTCCATGCCGACATCTCGACCACCTTCTCGATGCATTCGCGCAGGCCGTTGGAGCCGATCTTCAGCCATGAGGCGGTGAGCGATTCCGGTCTGGTGAGGTTGCGCAGCCGCAGCTCGGCCGGATCGATGCCGAGCTTCACGGCAATCTTGTCGAGCTGCACTTCCTGGCCGAAGCGCGGCTGCGGCGTGCCGTGCCCGCGCTTCGGGCCGCACGCCGGCTTGTTGGTGAACACCCGGCAGGCCTCGAACTTGAAGCGCGGATAGTGATAGGTCACCGGCGTCAGCACGCCGGTGTAGAAGGTGCTGGCCGGGCCGTGCGAGCCGTAACCGCCGCCGTCGAGCAGCGTCTGCAGGTGCATGCCGGTCAGCTTTCCTTCTTTCGTCACGCCGGTCTTCATCTTCATCAGCACCGGATGGCGGCCGCGATGCACGTAGAACACTTCCTCGCGCGTGAGGCCGATCTTCACCGGCCGGCCGAGCACGAGCGCCGCCTTGCTCACCACGAACTCGTGCCCGCCGGGGTCGCACTTGCCGCCGAACCCGCCGCCGTTCGGCGTGGCGACGACGCGGACCTGCGCCTCCGGCACGCCCAGCACGCGCGCGAGCTGGCGGTGCAGGTAGTGCGGGTTCTGCGTGCTCGAGGAGATCTGCAGCTTGCCTTCGGGGTCGATGAAGGCGACCGAGGCCTGCTGCTCCATCGGCAGGTGCGTGTTGCCCTCATAAAAGAACAAGTCCTCGAAAACGAAGTCCGATTTCCCGAGCGCTTCGTCGATGTTGCCGAACTCGTACGACTGGTTGCGGTGGATGTTGCCCTGCTCGCCATAGTCGTGGATGCGGGGTTCGGGATTGAGCAGCCCCTGCTCCGGGCCTTCCACCGGCTTCAATACTTTGTACTGCACTTCGATGAGCTGAAGCGCTTCCACCGCGGTCTGCTCATCCTTCGCAATGACCGCCGCGACCGGGTCGCCGACGTAGCGCACGCGCTCGCGCGCGAGCGGATACTCGTCGACCGACACCGGCATGATGCCGAACGGCACCGGGAAATCCTGGCCGGTCAGCACCAGGTGGACGCCGGCCAGGCTTTTGGCCTTTTCAGTATTGACATCCTGAATCACTGCGTGGGGGTGCGGCGAACGAAGCAGCTTGGCGAACAGCATGCGCGGCATGAAGAGGTCGTCGGCGTAGCGCAGCGCGCCGGTGACCTTGGCGCGGCCGTCGACGCGGCGCCGCGCCTTGCCGACGATGTCGAAGCGCTTCTTCACCGCTTCTCCTCGCGCAGCTTCGCCGCGGCGTCCTCGATCGCTTCGGTGATCTGGTTGTAGCCGGTGCAGCGGCAGAGGTTGCCGGCCGTGGCCTCACGGATTTCGTCACGCGTTGGGGAAGGGTTACGCTCGAGCAGCGCCTTGGCAGTCATGATCACGCCCGGCGTGCAGTAGCCGCACTGCGAGCCGCCGAAGTCGGCGAACGCGTCCTGCAGCGGATGAAGCTTCGGCCCGCGCGCCAGGCCCTCGATGGTCTCGATCGAGCGCCCCGCGCACTCGAGCGCCAGGGTCAGGCACGAAAGCCGCGGCTCGCCGTCCACCAGCACCGCGCAGGCGCCGCACTCGCCGAGCTCGCAGCCGTGCTTGGTGCCGGTGAGGCCGAGCTCCTCTCGCAGCACCTCGAGCAGCGTCTTGTACGGCGCGAAGGAGACTTCGGCCGCCTCGCCGTTCACCGTCATGCTCTGCAGGACGCTGCGCCGCATTCGTTTGGCCCCCAAACAAATCTGCCTGCCACTCTACTCCAAAGCCCCGGTAGCGAAAAGGGTCGGCGCGGCGCTACGATGGGAGCCCTTCAGTCAGGAGATCCCCCCATGGCACTGCGCATCGGCGACACCGCCCCCAATTTCCAGGCCCAGACCACCGAAGGCCCGATCGACTTCCACCAGTGGATCGGCAACGGCTGGGCCGTGCTGTTCTCGCATCCCAAGGACTTCACCCCGGTCTGCACCACCGAGCTCGGCTATATGGCGCGCATCAAGCCCGAGTTCGACAAGCGCCACACCAAGATCCTCGGCCTGTCGATCGACCCGGTGGAGGATCACAAGAAGTGGGTGAAGGACATCGAGGAGACGCAGGGCGCGGCGGTCAACTATCCGCTCATCGGCGACCACGACCTGAAGATCGCCAAACTCTACGACATGCTCCCTGCCGAAACGCAGCCGGGGCAGCGCACCGCGGCCGACAACGCCACCGTGCGCACCGTGTTCCTCATCGGTCCGGACAAGAAAATCAAGCTGATGCTGTTCTACCCGATGACCACCGGGCGCAACTTCGACGAGATCCTGCGCGTGCTCGACTCGATCCAGCTCACCGCGAGGCACAAGGTGGCGACGCCGGCCAACTGGAAGCAGGGACAGGATGTAATTATTGCCGGCTCGGTGAACGACGAAGACGCGAAGAAGCTTTTCCCGGCGGGCTGGAAGGCGCCCAAGCCCTACCTGAGGATCACGCAGCAGCCGAAGTAACAAACGGTTACGAATCCGGCGGCAGCGCCGATGTAACCTAACCGCGATGCGTACCGCGGCAATCGCACTCGTCCTCGCGCTGGCCGGCGCTGTAGTCAGCCAGTCCGCCGAAGCCCACCGGGGGCACTCGCATGTCTCGATCGGCGTCGGCTTCGGCTATTGGGGTCCGGGCCCCTTCTGGGGTCCGCCGTGGTGGTATTACCCGCCGGCGCCGGTGTACTACCCGGTCGTGGTACCCGCGCAGCCCGTAACCTATATAGAGCAAGGCTCGACCCAGAGCGCGCCCGCCGCGAACACCAACGACGGCGGCAATTGGTGGTACTACTGCGACGCATCCAAGGGCTACTACCCCTACGTCAAGGAGTGCCCCGGCGGCTGGCAGCGCGTGTCGCCGACGCCTCCGCCGTCGAAATGACCCGGCTGACTATCGTGGCCGCGGCGCTCGTCGCGGCGGGCTGCGCCGCGACGCCGCCGAGCGGCCCGAGCATTCTCGTCCTGCCGGGCAGCACCAAGAGCTTCGACCAGTTCCGCGCCGACGACATGGAATGCCGGGGCTACGCGTATAACCAGATCGGCGGCAAGACCGCCGAGCAGGCCGCAAGCGACGCGGCGGCGAAAAGCGCGGTTGTCGGCACCGCGATCGGCGCGGTGGCCGGCGGAGCCCTCGGCGGAAGCCAGGGGGCGGCGGTCGGCGCGGGCGTCGGCCTTGCAGGCGGCGCAGCAGTCGGCGCCGACCAGTCTTATTACGCCGCAGGCTCGCTGCAGCGGCGCTACGACAACGCCTTCACGCAGTGCATGTACGCGAAAGGCCACCGCGTGCCGGTCGCCGGGCGCTATTCCGATGCGGGACGGCAGCGATCCGCCGCTCGCACGCCTCCGCCGCCTCCGCCGCCGGGCCAGCCGCCCGCCGAGGCCCCACCGGACTACCGCCCGAAGTAAGCCGAAAGTAAACTGGGCTGATGTTGCAGCTACGCAGCTTCGTCAGCGGTCGCTGGCAGGCTGGAAGCGGCGCGCCGCAAACGCTGCTCAATCCCACTACAGAGGAGCCGCTCGCGCAGGCGAGCAGCGAGGGCATCGACTTCGCCGCCGCGCTGCACTATGCGCGCACGGTTGGCGGGCCGGCGCTGCGCGCCATGACCTTCGCCGAGCGCGGCGCCGCGCTCAAGTCGATCGCCGACGCAATCCAGGGCGAGCGCGAAAAGCTGCTCGACCTGGGCATCGCCAACGGAGGCAACACGCGTTCCGACGCCAAGTTCGACGTGGACGGCGCGATTGCCACGCTGCTGGCCTATGCCGAGCTTTCGCAAGGCATGCCGGGAAAATTCCTGGTCGACGGTGAAGGCATCCAGCTCGGACGCTCGGCGCGCTTCCACGGCCAGCACATCGCGGTGCCTCGCCGCGGAGTGGCGATCCATATCAACGCGTTCAACTTCCCGGCCTGGGGCTTCGCCGAGAAAGCCGCGCTCGCGCTGCTCGCCGGCATGCCGGTGCTGAGCAAGCCGGCGACCAGCTCGGCCCTGGTCGCGAGCCGCATCATGGAGCTGATCGTGGAGAACCAGCTGCTCCCCGACGGCGCGCTTTCGTTTCTCGTCGGCAGCGCGCGCGAGCTCCTGCCGCACCTGGGCGGGCAGGACGTCCTCGCCTTTACCGGATCGGGCGCGACCGGGGCGCAGATTCGCTCGGACCAGACCGTGATCCGGCAATCGGTACGCGTGAACGTGGAAGCGGACAGCCTGAACGCCGCGGTGCTCGGCCCGGACGTCGAGCCGCGCAGCGACATGTACGAGCTTTTCCTGAAGGACGTGGTGCGCGACATGACGCAGAAGGCCGGCCAGAAGTGCACCGCGATCCGCCGCGTGCTCGTGCCGCAGGAATGGTTCTCCTCGGTGCGCGAGGACCTCGCCGAGCTGCTCGGCGCGGTGCGCATCGGCGATCCGAAGGACGAGGACACGCGCATGGGCCCCCTCGCGAGCCGCGAGCAGCTCGCCGACGTGCGCGAAGGCGCGAAGCGCCTCGGCGGCAAGCACGCGTTCGGCGGCACCGCGCCGCTCGGCTCCAAAGGCTTCTTCCTCTCGCCGCTGCTGATCGAGGATCCCGCCCCGGTCGTGCACGAGGACGAAGTGTTCGGCCCGGTCGCCTCGCTGATCCGCTATTCGGAGAACCCGCACGAGATCGTGGCGCGCGGCAACGGCGGCCTGGTGTGCTCGGTCTATTCCGACGACCAGGCGTTCGTCGAGCGCATGGTGGACGGGCTCGCCCCGTACCACGGGCGCCTGTACCTCGGCCATCCGAAGATCGAGCTCTCGCCCGGCCCCGGCACCGTGCTGCCGCAGCTCGTGCACGGCGGACCGGGCCGCGCCGGCGGCGGCGAGGAGCTCGGCGGGCCGCGCGGACTCGCGTTCTACATGCAGCGCGTCGCCCTGGAAGGCTCGCGCCCGGTGATCCAGAAGCTGCTTGGAAAATAGGCTCGCCGGCAAGGTCGCGATCGTCACCGGCGCCGGCAGCGGCATCGGCAAGGCGCTCGCGCGCAGGCTGGCGAGCGACGGCGCAGCGGTCGTGATCGCGGACTTGCACAAGTTCGATGCAGCAGCCGCGGAGATCGCGAAGGCGACCGGCGCGCGCACGCTCGGCCTGCAGATCGATGTTGCTTCCGAAGATGACACTGCCCGGATGGCGAGCGAGGCGGTCAAAGCGTTCGGGCGCATCGACATCCTGGTGAACAACGCGGCCGTCTTCAGCACGCTCAAGCTCAAGCCGTTCGAGGACATCCCGCTCGCCGAGTGGCGCAAGGTGATGGACGTGAACGTGCTCGGCGTGGCGCTGTGCTGCCGCGCGTGCGTGCCGCACATGCGCAAAGCCGGCGGCGGGCGCATCATCAACCTCGCCTCCGGCGCGCCGCTGAAGGGCGTGCCGCTTTTCCTGCACTACATCTCGAGCAAGGGCGCGGTGATCGCCATGACGCGCGGCCTCGCGCGCGAGCTCGGCAAGGACGGCATCACGGTCAACTCGCTCGCGCCGGGCTTCACGCTTTCAGAAGGGGTCTCCCAGAAAGAAGACCACATGAAGGCCGGTGAAAGAACCCGTGCCACGCGCGCCATCCCGCGCGACGAGAAGCCGGAGGACCTGGTCGGCGCGGTGAGCTTCCTCGCCAGCGCCGACGCCGCCTTCATCACCGGCCAGACGCTGGTGGTGGACGGCGGCTCGGCGATGCTCTAGCGCGCGCCGCGCCGGCCCGAGAGCAGCGCGGGGCCGGCCTCGCGGATCAGCTTCAGCACGCCCTGCACGAGCGGGGTGATCGGCCGCTGCGCCGACACCGCGAGCGCGAGGCGAATCGCAATGCTCGGCCGCACGATGGGCCGCACGCTGAAGGCGCGATCGAGCCCGAACCCGCGCAGCGAAGTGCGCGGCAGCACGGTCTGGCCGCAGCCTTCCGCCACCAGCTTGAGGATCGAGCCCACCCCGTCCACTTCGAGCGCGATGGTGGGCCTGAGGCCGAGCTTGCCGAGCTCGGCGTCGATCAGCATGCGGTGCGCGTTCGGCCGGCTGGCGAGGATCAGCGGCACGCGGGCGAGCTCCACGAGCCCGATCGAGTGCCTGGCGCCGCCGCGCCCGCGCGCTTCGCGGCGCGCGACCAGGCACATCGGCTCCTCGAGCCACGGCATGATCTCGATCGCGGGCGAAGGCGCAGGGTTGAATAGCAGCCCGATGTCGGCGCGCCCGGTCGACAGCCATTCCACCAGGCTCACGGACAAGGCCTCCCGGATGCCGAGCGACGCCTTGGGGAAGACGGCGCGGAATTGCGCGACCAGCGGCACCGCGAGCAGCATCGCCACCGTCTGCGGCAGCCCGACCACCACGTGGCCGGTCGGCGTGCCGCGCACCTCCTCGAGCTCGTCCCGCGTGCGGCTCACCTGCAGCAGGATGTTGCGCGCGTGCTCCAGCAGACGTTTTCCTGCGTCGGTCGGCGTCACGCCGCGTCCGTTGCGGTAGAGAAGCGGCTGCTTCAGCTCGATCTCGAGCTGGCGCACCTTGTGGCTGAGCGCCGACTGCGCGATCGACAGGAGCGACGCCGCGCGGCTGAAGCTGCCGACTTCGGCGACGTGCACGAAATAGTCGAGCTGCCTGAGGTTCACCTTGCGCCTCCCTTGCATGCTAGCTCGAAGCGATCTACCTGCTATTGCGCTTCCGGCACTTCACTTTATCGCACAGTCGCCAAGAATGGCCATGGGTGCCGCGCCCGCGGCCACAGGGGAGAAGCCCATGAAACCAAGTTCCAGCCTCGCTGTTGTGCTTGTCGCGGCCGGCGCGGCGCTCTGCGCCATGCCCGCGGCCGCCCGCGTCACCCGGGTGGAAATCACCACCGTAGAGCGGCCGACCTTCGGCGGCTACTCATGGCCCAACGTCGGCCAGTACGAGAAGCTGGTCGGCAAGGCCTATGGCGAGGTCGACCCGACCGACCGCCGCAACGCGGTCATCGTGGATCTCGATCTTGCGACGCGCAATAGCCGCGGCAACGTCGAATACGCCTTCAACTTCTACATCCTGAAGCCGATCGACCTGTCGAAAGGCGCGCACCGCGTGATGTACGAGCCGCCCAACCGCGGCGGCAAGACCTGGTCGGGATTCGCCCGCATGCCCGGCGGCAACGATCCCGGCTCGGTCACCGACCCGGCGGTGCTCGGCGGTGCCTTTCTCATGCCGCGCGGCTACACGTTGGTATGGAGCGGATGGGAAGAGCTCGGCGACCTGAACAGCCTGACGGCGTCGGCGAGCTTCCCGATCGTCACGAATCGCGACGGCTCGCCGATCACCGGCCCGTCCTACGAATACATCGTCACCGGCGGTGCATCCTCCGCCCTCGCCTACCCCGCATTCAACACCGCCGACCTCGTGGGCGCGAAGCTCACGCAGCGCGTGCACCTCGACGACGCGCCGCAGCCCGTTCCCGCGTTCGGCACGTCCGCCTGCGTGGCGGGGAGCACCTGCTGGAAGTACAACGCGGCCGGCACGGCCATCAGCCTGGTGACCTCCACCGGCACGGCGGTCAACTTCGTCAACAACGACATCTACGAGTTCTCGTACACCGCGAAGGATCCCTCGCCGAAGGGCCTCGGCATGGCCGCGGTGCGCGACTGGAACGCGTGGCTGCGCTACGAAACGCAGGACGACTACGGCAACCCCAACCCGCTCGCCGGCGACATCCAGAAGATCTACACCGAGATCCTTTCGCAGCCGGGACGCCTGTTCAACGATTTCCGGCACCTCGGCTTCAACGAGGCGGAAAACGGCCGCAAGGTATTCGACGGCCACATGCAGTGGATCGCCGCGGGTAACGGCCTCAACCTGAATTACCGCTTCTCGCAGTCGGGCCGCACCGAGCGCAACCGCCAGCAGCACCTCTACCTCGAGGGCCGCTTCCCGTTCGCCAACGTGATGTCGCACGACCCGATCACGCGCAAGACCGACAGCCGCTACAAGCGCTGCGAGCAGACCAACACCTGCCCGCTCGCGGTGGAGATCTATTCGGCGAACGAATACTGGGTCAAGACGGCCTCGCTGCTGCACACCGACCCGACGGGCTCGCGCGACCTGCCCGACTCGCCGTACGCGCGCAACTACTTCATGTCGAGCATGCAGCACGGCACCGGCAGCGCCACGAACCGCGGCTCGTGCCAGCAGTTCCAGAACCCGCTCAACTCCTCGCCGGTGCAGCGCGCGCTGTTCATCGCGCTCGACGAATGGGCGACCAACAACCGCAAGCCGCCGGAGAGCCGCGTGCCGAGGCTCAAGGACGCCACCATGGCGCCGCCGCTGCCGCAGGCCGGAATGGGGTTCCCGAACATTCCCGGCGTGACCTACACCGGCCTGAAGACCACGCGCTATCTGTTCGACTACGGCCTGAACTTCTACGAGACCGGCATCGCGACGATCAATCCGCCGGTGATCACGGTGATCCCGGGCGCCACGCTGCCCAGCTCGTCCGTCACCACGTACCAGGACAATCCGGCGAACGGGCCGATCTATCCGAGCTACGTGCCGACCACCGACGCCGACGGCAACGACATCGCCGGGGTGCGGCTGCCCGACCTCACCGTTCCGCTTGCGACTTATACCGGCTGGGCGCTGCGCTCGGGCGTGTGGGCCAACGACGGCTGCGAGGCCTCCGGGCAGTACATCCCGTTCCCGCGCACCGAAGCCGAGCGCG
>DASVFV010000022.1:0-9810 GCA_036379875.1 Burkholderiales bacterium
GTTCCTCGCCACCGAGAACCTGGCGGTGCACGAGAACCGCCACTACGGCTGCGCGAAGTGCGGCGCCGACCTCGGCCCGGTGAGCCACAACTACAAGGACCGCTGCGTGCGCAACGACCTGCCGATCGAGGCCTCCAACCCGATCGCCGGCGACCCGAAGCGCTTTATCGACGCGCTGCCGCAGTTCCGGCAGTTCTGCTGCCCGGGGTGCGGGCTGGCGATCGAGAACGAGATCGCGGTAGCCGACGACCCGGTGCTCAAGGACGTGGAGATCCTGTCGCGGTAATTCGGGGACGGAGCCCTAACTCCCTAGTTTCGGTACCGGCGCACCCGGATAGCGCTCGCTGCCTCGTCGTTCGCGGCCTTGACGGCGGAGTCGAGGCACATCTGCAGCAGCACATCCTGCTGCGCATGGCTTCCGCCCAGGCGATGCAGCTCGCCGAGCCGCGGCTTGACGAGCTTCAGCACGCGCTCGTGCTCGCCGCGACGGTGCGCGAGCACCGCTTCACAGACGGGCGCCGCGATCTGGCTCACCACCTCGCCGGGGTTCGCGCGCACGCAGGCCAGCATCCGGGCGGCCGCGCTCTCCCGCCCGGCGGCCGCGAGCGCCATCATCCAGTGCGGCAGCGTGAAAGCCGACAGGCAGTCGCCGATGCGCGCCTCGGCCTTGTCGGCGATCTCGGCCCAGCGGCCGCCCACGTCGACGCCCTGACGCTCGAGCCGGAACAGCATGGAAGCCGCGTTCTGGATGTCGATGTAGAGGTCGGGCATCTTGGCCACCAGCGGTGAGGCCAGGTCGCGGAAGCGCCGGTCGTAGAGCTCGAGCACCGCGTCGAGCTCGCGGCGCTGCAGATGGAACATCGCGCGGTGCCACCAAAGGTGGTGCACGAAGTTGTTGATCCCGCTCCAGTGGCGCTCGAGGCCGGCGAGCCACTCGATGCCTTCGGCCTGCCGGCCCTGCATCTCGAACACGTGCGCCACCGCGTGCGCGCCCCAGCCGTCGGCGGGATCCAGCTCGACCGCGCGCCGCCCGGCCTGCTCGGCGCCGCCGTAATCGCCGCATTCCTCGCGGCCGAACGCCAGGCAGGACAGCATCAGCGGATACGAGCCCGCGCCGTCGGACCAGCGCGGCGCCACGCGCTCCGCCGAGGCGCGCATCTCCTCGCGCTGGCCGGTCCAGAAATAGTTGAAATGCGAGAGGCGCAGCGCCAGCACGTCGGCGGGATACGCCGCGAGAATCTGCTCCCACAGACGCAGCGCGCGCGCCAGGTCTGCGGCGCTCCATGCCGCGAGCGCCTCGATATGGAGCTGCTCGCGCGGATTGGCCGGCAGGCTGCGCGCCACGGCTTCGGCCTGCGCCACCTTCGGCAGCGCGGCGGCGTTGTACATCAGCATCATCAGGTAGCCCTTGACGCAGTGGCCGAGGGCGAACTGCGGATCGGCGGCGAGCGTGGCGCCGAGGTGGTCCGAGGTGTCGACCCGGTTGCCGCCGTACGACTTCAGCGTGCGGTCGAACGCCGCGCGGGCCGCGTCCGAGCGCGTGCTGATGGCGAGACCGTTCAGATCGTACATCGGGGCGAACGTAGAATATCCGCACATGGCTGAGTTCTCCAGCGTCTCGTACCCCGAGGCGATGCGCCGGGCGCGAGACATCGTGCCGGTGCTGCGGGAGCGCGCGCAGAAATGCGAGGACGCGCGCGTGCTGCTGCGCGAGAACGAGGCGCTGCTGCACGAGACCGGCCTGTTCCGCTACCACCAGCCGAAGATGTTCGGCGGCATGGAGCTGCCGTTCGTCGCGGTGGTCGACATCGTGGCCGAGCTGGCACGCGGCTGCCCGTCCACGGCGTGGAACGTCGGCAACCTGGGCTGCCACCACTGGATCCTCGCCTACTACGAGCCGCAGACGCAGCACGAGCTCTGGGATGCGAATCCGGATGTGCTGATCGCCTCGTCCATCGCGCTGGCCGCGGGGCGGGGGCGCAAGACCAAGGACGGCTTCGTGGTCAGCGGCAAGTGGCCGTTCTCGTCAGGCGTCGACAACTCCGACTGGAACATGCTCGCGGTCACCATCTACGAGGAGGACAAGGCCGTGGACTGGCGGCTCTGCCTGGTGCCGAAGAGCGACTACAAGGTGATCGACACCTGGTACGCGATGGGCATGGTCGGCACCGGCTCGAAGGACATCGAGGTGAAGGAGGTATTCGTCCCCGAGCGCCGGGCGCTTGCGCTGCAGCGCTGCCGGGGGGGCCTCGAGCATCCCGGCGCGGCGCTCCACAAGGGGCCGCTGTTCCGCATCCCGATCGTCGCCGCTGCCGGGCACCCGCTCTCGGCGACCGTGCTCGGCACCGCCGAGGGCGCCTACGAGCACGTAAGGGAAAGCTTTGGAAAAAGAGTCGGGACCTATACGGGCGCGAAGGTCGCCGATTTCCAGGCGGTGCAGATCAAGCTCGCGCGGGCGCGCTGCCTGATCGATGGCGCGCGCTACCTGATGCGCGAATCGGCAGTTGCATTTGAAAACAATGAACACCTGGGCGTGGAAGAAAAACTGCGGCTGCGTGCCCAGAACACCTTCGCGGTGATGCAGTCGCGCGAGGCGGTCGAGACGCTCTGGTCGTTCTACGGTGCCAATGCCATCTATACTCGCGACCCGCTGCAGCGCTTTCTGCGCGACGCGCAGGCGGCGAGCCAGCACTTTTCTTTCAACTTCGACATCGCGGGCTCGGCCTACGGCACGGTCGCGCTCGGGGGCAAATATGCCAATCCGAATCTTTAGGAGACAGATGGGAAAAATAGGGTCTGTCCCCATTTTCCTTTTTCTTCTGGTCACCACCGTTTGGGCACAGAGCTATCCGTCGCGCCCGGTGCGCGTCATCGTGCCCTTCCCGCCCGGCGGCGCGCCCGACCTGGTCGGCCGCACGCTCGCGCACGGGCTGCAGGAGCGCCTCGGGCAGAGCTTCGTGGTGGAGAACCGCACCGGCGCGGGCGGCAACATCGCCGCCGAGGCGGTGGCCAAGTCCGCGCCCGACGGCTACACGCTGCTCGCCACCTCGGACGGTCCGCTCGTCATCAACCCGAGCGTGTACCCGAGCATGCCGTTCAACACGCTGCGCGACTTCGCGCCGATCTCCATCGCGGCGAGCGCCGGCCTGGTGCTGATGGCTTGCCAGGGTTTACCCATTTCAAACGTGAACGAACTGATTGCCTTGGCAAAGACGAGAAGGCTGACCTACGCATCTTCCGGCTACGGCAGCAGCCAGCACGTGGCCGCCGAGCTGCTCAAGGACTCGGCCGGCATCGAGCTCACGCACGTGCCCTACAAAGGGTTCGCCGCCGCGGTGACCGACGCGGTGAGCTGCAACGTGGACCTCATCTTCGGCGCGATCTCGACCGGCATCCCGCACATCCGCTCGGGCAAGCTCAGGCCGATCGCGGTTACGCAGCCGAAGCGCCATCCCGGCCTGCCCGACACCCCGACCTTCGGCGAGGCCGGCCACCGCGCGGTAATGATGGAGGCCTACATGGGCCTGCTCGCGCCCGCCGGCACCCCGCGCGAGATCCTCGACAAGCTCTACGTCGAGACCACGGCGATCCTGAGCGACAGGGCCACCGCCGAGCGCCTCACCGGCGCGGGCCTCGACCTCGTGCGCAGCTCGCCCGACGAATTCGCCCTGCGCCTCAAGACCGACCTCGAGAAGTACGCCAAGCTCTCCAAGGCGCTCGCCGCGAAGAACGAGTAGTCGCGCCAAACTAATTCGGGGCCAGGGCCACAACTATGCCGCGGCGCGCTGCGCCTTGAGGCTGGCGTCCCGGTAGAGCTGCGCCAGCACGTCGCGCTGCGCGTGGCTGCCGCCCAACTCGATGACGCGATGGAGCACCGGCTGCATGAGGGCCAGCACGCGCTCGTGCGCGCCGCGCCGGTGCGCGAGCACGGCCTCGCAGACCGGCGCCGCCACTTCGCGCAGCGTGGTGTCCCGGTTTGCCTTGAGGAAATCCATCATCGACTGGGCGGCGCGGTCACGCCCCGCGGCGGCGAGCGCCATCATCCAGTGCGGCAGCGTCCAGACCGACAGGCCATCGCCGACGCGCGCCTCGGCCTTGTCGGCGAGCTCTTCCCAGCGCGCGCCGACCGCCACGCCGCGCAGCTCGAGGCGCATCAGCATCGACGCGGCGTTCTGCACGTCGACGTGGAAGTCGGGCATCGCCGCGGTGAGCGGCGAGGCGAGGTTGCGGAAGCGCCGGTCGTAGAGGTCGAGCACCGCGTCGAACTGTCGCCCGGCGAGGTGGAACATCGCGCGGTGCCACCACAGGTGGTGCAGGAAAAGGCCCTTGCCGCCCCAGTGCTGCTCGAGGCCGGCGAGCCAGGCGATGCCCTCGGCCGGCCGGCGCTGCATCTCGAGCACGTGCGCCACGGCATGCGCGCCCCAGACCTCGGTCGGATCGAGCTCCACCGCGCGGCGCCCGAGACGCTCCGCCGCGCCCTGCTCGCCCGTTTCTTCGAGGGCGAACGCGAGGCACGCCATGAACCCCGCATCGTCGCGCCACTGCGAGGCGACGCGCTCGAGCGAGGCGCGCATCTCGGCCTGCCGGCCGCGCCAGAAATAGTTCGCGTGCGTGAGGCGCACCGCGAGCAAGTCGCGCGGCCAGATCACGAGGATCAGCTCCCACTCGCGCAGCGCGCCGTCCACGTCCCCGCCGATCCAGCGCTCGAGCGCGCGCACGTGCGCCTGCTCGCGCGGCGTGGCGGCGTCGGCATGCCGCTGCGCGGCGCGCAGCGCCTCGGCCGCGGCCGGCACGGTGGCGCGGCTGTAGGCGAGCATCATGAAGTAACCCCACAGGCAGTGCGCCGCGACGAATCCCGGATCGGCCTGCAGCGCGGCCTGCGCGTGCTCCGGCAGATCGGCGTCGAAGCCCGCAAAGGCCTTGAGCGCGCGGTTGTAGGCGTCGGCCGCGGCGGCGACGGTGGTGCTGAGCGGCAGGTCGTAGCTGTCTTTCATGCGTCCCTCTGATTTTCGAAGGCGCGCAGCTTAGCCGCGCGGTGTAACCGCCTTTCTTCGAAACTGTTTCAGCGCGGTAACGATGAAGGCAAAATAGCGGTCAACAGGACACCCGAGGACAGCCATGCCGGTCACTTCGCTGAATCACTATCTGATCGTTTCCAAGAACCTTGAGCGCTCGAAGAAGTTCTACCAGGACGTGCTCGGCCTGGAGCTCGCCGAGCGGCCGGACTTCGGTTTTCCCGGCTACTGGCTTAAGACCGGCGACAACATCTGCGTGCACCTCGCCTCTCAGAACGCGAACAAGATCCGCGACCAGTTCCTGCTGAAAAAGCATCCGCGCGGCACGAACGGCTCGGGCTCGGTGGACCACATCGCGTTCCTCGCGCAGGACCCCGAAGCGGTGCGCAACCGCATCCAGAAGAACAAGGTGGAGATGCATTACCGCAGCTTCCCGGACGCGAAGCTCTTCCAGATCTTCCTCAAGGATCCCGACGACGTGACCATCGAGCTCAACTTCCTCGGCGAGGTGATCGACGAGAAGCAGTGGAAGGGCAAGGGCTCGGCGTCGGCGTTTCAGCTCGATCGCAAGGCGAAGCGCTGATGCTGTTCGACGAAGTGCGCATCCGCGATGTGCGGATGCGCAACCGCATCGTCGTCTCGCCGATGTGCCAGTACTCGGCGAAGGACGGGCACGTGAGCGACTGGCACCTCGTGCACCTCGGCAAGTTCGCGCAGGGCGGCGCGGGCGCGGTGTTCATGGAAGCGACCGCGGTGGAGAAGCGCGGCCGCATCACCCACGGCGATACGGGAATCTGGGACGACGCCCACATCCCGGGTCTACGAAGAATTTCCGAATTCGTAAAGGCGCAGGGGGCGGTACCCGCCATCCAGCTCGCCCATGCAGGCCGCAAGGCCAGCATGGCGCGCCCCTGGTACGGCAACGGCCCGCTCACGCAGGCCGACCTCGAGCGCGGCGACAAGCCGTGGAGCATCGTGGCGCCGACCGAGAAGCCGCTCGGCGAAGGCTGGCTGCAGCCGCGCGCGATCCGCAAGGGCGACGAGCAGGTGCTGCTCGCCGCGTTTCGCGAGGCCGCGCGCCGCGCGCACGCCGCGGGCTTCGAGATCGCCGAGCTGCATGCCGCGCACGGCTACCTGCTGCACAGCTTCCTCTCCCCGCTCGCCAACGAAGGCACGCTGGCGGAGCGCATGCGCTTCCCGCTCGAGGTGGCGAAGGCGCTGCGCGAAGCCTGGCCGAAGGGCAAGCCGCTCTTCGTGCGCGTGTCCTCGATCGACGACGTCGAGGGCGGCTGGAGCATCGAGGATACGGTCTTGTTCTCCAGGAAATTAAAACAGGTCGGGGTCGACGTCATCGATTGCTCCTCCGGCGGCATCCTCGGCTCGGCCACGGCGGCGACCAAGACGCTGCTGACGCGCGTGCCGGGCTTCCAGGTGCCGTTCGCCGAGCGCATCCGCAGGGAAGCGGACATCAAGACCATGGCGGTCGGCCTGATCCTCACGCCGCAGCAGGCCGAGGAAATCGCCGCGAAAGCCGACCTGGTGGCGGTCGGCCGCGAGGCGCTCTACGACCCGAACTGGCCGCTGCACGCCGCGCTCGCGCTCGGCGTGGATCCCGAGTTCGCGCGATGGCCGGTGCAATACGGCTGGTGGCTCACGCGGCGCGAAAGCCTGCTCAAGAAAGCCGGGGTGAAACGATGAAGACCGTGCGCATCTCCCAGGAACAGATGCAGAAGCGCATCGCGCGTTTCCGCGATCTCAAGCCGCTCCCCATCCAGAACGCAGCCATCCCGGAAAAGGCGCGCGACGTCGTGTATGCGCGCAAGCTGCTTTCCGTCATCGGCTTGGAAGAAAAGACGCCGATCAACGTCGGCGCGCCGATCATCGGCGCCGCGGGCATGACGATGACGCTCGCGGTGTGCCCGCCGGG
Organism: Burkholderiales bacterium; assembly: GCA_036379875.1. Taxonomy (GTDB): domain Bacteria; phylum Pseudomonadota; class Gammaproteobacteria; order Burkholderiales; family SG8-39; genus SCGC-AG-212-J23. The sequence goes on from DASVFV010000022.1 coordinate 6,943, forward strand.
ACAGGGCCCCGGCCTGCACTCGCACCGCCAGACCTACGAGACCTTCACCGTGCTGAAGGGACGCTTCGAGGTGCGCTGGAACGACGACGGCTCGGAGGGCGCGCTGCTCGAGCTCTACGACACCATCTCCTTTCCGCCCGGCGTGTGCCGATCGTTCAGGAACATCGGCGACGGCGAGGGAATGCTGCAGGTGATCATCACCGGGGGCGTGCACGACATGACCGACATCGATTTCGCTCCGAAGGCCAAGGACGAGATCGAAGCGGTGCGCGGCGGCCTGTCCGCCGAGTTCGAGAAAGCCGGGTTTACCTTTACCGCAGGGCGTTGATCCGCGCGAGCTCGTCGGAGATGGCTGCGGTGCTGCCGGGTCTTACCAGCCTGGCGACTTCCGAGCCGTCTTTCAGGAACACCAGCGTCGGCCAGAGCTTGACGCCAAACGAGCGCCCGAGCCGCTTGCCGCTCGCGTCGGCGATCTTCAGGTGGCGCACCTCGGGGTGCGAGGCCATCGCCTCGGCGATGAGCGGCTGCGCGCGGCGGCAATAGCCGCACCACGGGCTGCCGAACTCGAGGAGCGTCGCGCCTTCGAGCGCGTCGACCTCGACGCGCTTCGGCTCGGCCTCGGCGTAGGCGCTGTTCAATGCCTACTTGGCGCGCCCGAACTCGGCGCACACTTCATCGGGACCGATCCAGCTCTGTTCGACCAGCCGGCCTTCGCGGAAGGTCAGGGTGCGCTCGCAAGCCGAGGGCGGCGAGGCCGAGCCCCCGCCGATCGGAAAGCCGACGCCCACGCCGACGCTGCCGCCGCCGCCCACACGCCCCATGCCGACGCCCACGGAGGGCCCGCTGCGGTAGACCGGCGCGCCCTGCGACAGCCAAGTGTGCACCTCGGCGCCGTCGGCGAGCTTGCCGCTGCGCATCGGCGCGCCCCAGGCGCGCACGAACTCGTCGTAGGTCGCGCCGTTCCAGCTCTCGCGCGCTTTCTCGGTGGTGGCGCACGCCGCGAGCAGCGCGGCGGCAAGCGCGATGCAGAGGCTATTTCTGGCGATCACCGCCTCGACCCAGCAAAAGATAGACCGCCAGCGTAACCGACACGACGGTAAGCGCGATGCAGAAGCCGACTGCGACCGCCGCCATCGGGATCGCGAACGCCGCCTGCTGCGCTGCGGCGGCCTCGGCGGGCGAGATCAGTAGCGCGCACCCTGCCGCGATCAGGATCCAGCGCCGGATGTACGGCAGCAGCATCCAGCGCATCGCGCGGTTGTACGAAAGCGCCACCTCGCGCGCGCGCGTCGAGCCGAACGAAGCGTCCTTGAACAGCGCGAACGGATCGAGGTAGATCACGAGCTGGCGCGCGAGCGGCAGCCGGGAGCGGGCTTCGCCGCTCAGCAGGGCCTCGACGGGGTGGCTCATGCGCATGCGTCAGCAACCATTGTGCCAAAAAAGAAAAAGGCGGAGAGGAACCCTCTCCGCCTTCTTTTGTTACGAAAAGTGACTTACTGCTTCTTCTCGGTGCTGCCCGAGCTGCCCGAGGACGGGCTGCTGCTCGAGCCGCTCGACGCCGAGCCGGAGCTGTCACTCTTCGAGCTTTCGCTCTTCGGCTGGTCGGACGACGAGCTGCCCGACGCCGCGGAGCCCGACGACTTCTCGGACTTCGCCGAGGACGCCGACCCGCCGCTGGAAGCCGAGCCGCTGATGCCCATCTTGGACATGGTCTGCTGGTCGAGCTGGCCGGTGGCCTTCAGGCCGTTCTGCTGCTGGTATTCGCGCAGGGCCTTTTGCGTCTGCGGGCCCATCTTGCCGTCCGCGGTGACGTTGAGCTTTTCCTGCACCTGCTTGATGGTCTCCTCGTCGTGCATGCCGCCGCTGCTGCCGGCGGACGCGGAGGACGAAGCGCCCTTCGACTGCTTGCTCGAGGACGCGCCCGAGGCGGCCGAGCCCTGCGAGGACTTGTCGCTCGAGGCGGACGAGCCGCTCGAAGCCGGCGAGCTCGCGCTGCCCGAACCCGACTGCGACTGGGTGGCGGACGGCGTTTGCGCGCTCTGCGACTCCTGCTTCTTCTCTTGTGCGACGGCGCCGAGCGACAGCATTGCCGCGGCGACCGCAACTGCGATGACGTTGAACCTCATGAAATCTCCTTTCCTGGGATACCGATCGGTGGGACTACGGCGTAAAGCGAGCAAGCAACGTGCCGATCGGGCTACCGTCGGGGTTTTTCCCGACAAGCTGGCTTGCTTGTTGCATCGCCCTGCGGTGCTTTCTCAACCCACCGGAGGACGAAGATGAGCAAGACACTGATAGCAGCCGCCGTTGCAGCACTCCTTTGCGCGCCGCTGGCGCAAGCCGCGGGCGACAAGGCCAAGGAGACGAGCGCCGACAAGAGCAAGGCGCCGTCGAGCGCGAGCCAGGGTGCGACCAAGAACGACGGCGGCGCCGCGGCGATGTTCAAGAACCTGGACAAGAACAAGGACGGCGCGATTTCGCGCGACGAGGCGAAAGGCACGCCGCACGACAAGGACTTCGCCAAGCTCGACAAGAACCACGACGGCAAGCTGTCGCGCGAAGAGCACGCGGCGGCGCCGGAGCATGCCGGCAAGGCCGCGGCGACCGGCGGCACGAGCGCATCGACCGGCACGCCGGCCACGCCCAAGGCGTCCGGCAACGGCAGCACGAACAAGAAATACTGAGGCACAAACGCGGCGCCCGGAGAGCGGGCGCCGCCCAATTCCGCGCCCTCCTCGGCGCCTGGCTGCTCGCCACGCTGCTGAGCGGCATTCCATCGACGACATTCGCGTTGCTCACCGGCAACGATCCGCTCGAGGCCACGCGCGCGGCGGGCGCGATGATCGGCCGCCCGGACTCGATCGCCGC
>DASVFV010000023.1:0-14424 GCA_036379875.1 Burkholderiales bacterium
CTTGGTTGGGACGATGAACTGCTCGCGGCTCGCGCCGAGCCACATGACGAGCGGGCTCGCCACCAGCACCGAGGAGTAGATGCCGAAGCAGATGCCGATGGTGAGGGCGAGGGCGAAGTAGTGCAGCGCCGGGCCGCCGAAGATGAGCATGGTGGTGACCATCATCTGCGTGCACAGGTGGGTGATGATGGTCCGCGAGATGACGCCCGTGATGGCCGAATCGATCACCTCCGCGGTCGTGGCCTTGCGCATCTTGCGGAAGTTCTCCCGCACCCGGTCGAACACCACCACCGACTCGTTCACCGAGTAGCCGAGCACCGCGAGCACCGCGGCGAGCACGGGCAGCGAGAATTCCCACTGGAAGAGCGCGAAGCAGCCCAGGATGATGACCACGTCGTGCAGGTTGGCGATGATCGCCGAGAGGCCGAAGCGCCACTCGAAGCGGAACCAGAGGTAGAGCACGATGCCAAGGGCGGTGACCAGCAGCGCGAGCGCCCCGTACTCGTAGAGCTCCTGGCCGACCTGCGGGCCGACGAATTCGACGCGGCGCACTTCGGCGGTCTTGTCCTGTGCCTTGAGGAGCTCGCCCACCTTCTGCGAGAGCGCGGAAGTCGACTGGTCCTTCTGGATCGGCAGGCGGATCAGCACGTCGCGCGAGGAGCCGAAATTCTGCACCTCGCCCTTGAAGCCGGCCTTGTCGAGCGCCTCGCGGATGCGCTCGACGTCGGCCGCCCGCTTGAAGTTCGCCTCGACGAGCGTGCCGCCGGTGAACTCGATCGAGAAATGCAGGCCCTTGTGGGCGAGAAAGAACACCGCGGCGAGGAAGGTGATCAGCGAAATCACGTTGAACACCAGCGCATGGCGCATGAACGGGATGACGCGGCGGATCTTGAAGAATTCCATCGCGCGCTAGCTCATTTCCACGCCGTGTCGCCGATCGCGAGCTTCGCGACGCGGCGCCGGTGCCCGTAGGCGAGGTTGACGATGGCGCGCAACACCACCACCGAGGAGACGATCGAGGTGAGGATGCCCAGGCAGTGCACCACGGCGAAGCCGCGCACCGGTCCCTGGCCGAAGATGAGCAGCGCGAGCCCGGCGATGAGCGAGGTCACGTTCGAGTCGAGGATGGTCGCCCAGGCGCGCTCGTAGCCGGCATGGATCGCGGCCTGCGGCGTGGCGCCGCCGCGCAGCTCCTCGCGGATGCGCTCGTTGATCAGCACGTTGGCGTCGATCGCCATGCCGAGCGTGAGCGCGATCGCGGCGATGCCGGGCAGGGTGAGCGTGGCCTGCAGGAGCGAAAGCAGCGCGATGAGCAGCATCAGGTTGACCGCCAGCGCGAGCGACGAGATCACGCCGAACGCCATGTAGTACGCCGACATGAACAGCACGATGACGATGAAGCCCCACATCGTGGCGTGGAAGCCCTTCTCGATGTTGTCGCGGCCCAGGCTCGGTCCGACGGTGCGCTCCTCGACGATCTCCATCGGCGCGGCGAGCGAGCCGGCGCGCAAGAGCAGCGCCACGTCGTTCGCCTCGGTGGTGCTCATGCGGCCCGAGATCTGCACCCGGCCGCCCGGGATTTCGCTGCGGATCACCGGCGCGGTGATCACCTCGCCCTTGCCCTTCTCGATCAGCAGAATCGCCATGCGCTTGCCGACGTTCTCGCGCGTCACCTCCTGGAAGATGCGCGCGCCCTGGCTGTCGAGGCGCAGGTGCACCGCCGGCTCGTTGGTCTGGTTGTCGAAGCCGGGCTGCGCGTCGGTGAGGCGGTCGCCGGTCAGCACCACCTGGCGGCGCACCAGCAGCGGCTGGCCGTTCCGCTCGACGTAGTACTCGGTGCCGAACGGCACCTGGCCCTTGGCCGCGGCGGCGAGGGTCTCGGGGTTCATGTGCTCTTCCGCGACCATGCGGATCTCGAGCGTGGCGGTGCGGCCGATCAGGCGCTTGGCGCGCGTCACGTCCTGCACGCCGGGCAGCTGCACCACGATGCGCTCGGCGCCCTGCTGCTGGATGATCGGCTCGGCCACGCCGAGCTCGTTGATGCGGTTGTGCAGCGTGGTGATGTTCTGCTTGAGGGCGTATTCCTGGTTGCGCTTGATCGCCTCGGGCTTGAGCGTGGCGACCAGCAGCAGGTCCTGGCCGTCCTCGCGCTCCTGCACCGCGAGGTCGGGCAGGTTGGCGAGGATCGCCTCGCGCGCGCGGTCGCGCATCTGCGCTTCGCGGAAGCGCACGCGCAGCGTCTGGCCCTCGCGCGTCACGCCGCCGTGGCGCACGTTGCGCTCGCGCAGCTGCGAGCGGATGTCGCCGGCGATGCTCTCCAGGCGCTTGGTGGTCGCGCCCTGCATGTCGACCTGCAGGAGAAAATGCACGCCGCCGCGCAGGTCGAGGCCCAGGTACATCGGCAGCGCGTGGATCGCGGAGAGCCACGAGGGCGATGCGGGCAGCAGGTTGAGCCCCACCACGTAGCTCACGTTCGGGTCGTCCTCGGGCGTGGCCTGCGGCGCCGCGCCCGGGTTGAGCGCGCCGTGGATCAGATCCTTGGCCCGGAGCTGGGTGTCGGTGTCGGCGAAGCGCACGCGCACGCCGGTCGGGTCGAAGCTCGCGCCGCGGTACGCGATGCCGGCCTTGTCGAGGAGATCGCGCACCCGCTCGAGCAGCGCGGCGTCGACCTTGACCGTGGCCCGGGCGCTCGACACCTGCACCGCGGGCGACTCGCCGAAGAAGTTCGGCAGCGTGTAGAGGAACGCGAGCGCGATCGCCAGTGCGATCAGCGCGTAGCCCCAGGCGGGATAGCGGTTCACGTAATGCTTTTGATGGTCCCTTTGGGCAGCAGGACCTGCACCGCGCCCTTCTGCACGCTGATCTCCGTGTTGGGCGCGATCTCGAGCGAGATATAGGCCTCGCCGAGCCTGGTGATGCGCCCGACCACGCCGCCGGCGGTGATCACCTCGTCGCCCTTCTGCAGCGCCTCGATCATCGCCTTGGTTTCCTTGGCGCGCTTCATCTGCGGGCGGATCATCAGGAAATACAGCAGCACGAACATCAGGACGATCGGCAAGAGGCCGATGTATCCCGGGTCGCCGCTCGGAGCGGCCTGGGCGAACGCGGACGAGATGATCACTACGGACTCCAGAGGGAAAAAACGGCGGAAATTATAGCTGCTTTCGTCCCTCGAGCAGGCGGCGTGTGGCGTCCGGGAAGGTCCGGCTCTCGATCGCGGCGCGCAGCTCGCGCATCAGGTCCTGGTAGTAGTGCAGGTTGTGCAGGGTGTTGAGGTGCGCGCCGAGCATCTCCTTCGCCTTGTCCAGGTGGTAGAGGTAGGCGCGGCTGTAGTTGCGGCAGGTGTAGCAGGCGCAGTCCGCGTCGAGCGGCGCGGTGTCGTCGCGGTAGCGCGCGTTGCGGATGCGGATGTCGCCGTGGCGCGTGAACAGCCAGCCGTTCCTTGCGTTGCGCGTCGGCAGCACGCAGTCGAACATGTCGATGCCCGCCGCCACCGCCTCGAAGATGTCCTCGGGCGTGCCCACGCCCATCAGGTAGCGCGGCCGGTCCTCGGGCAGCCGGGTGGTCTCAAGAACCTTGAGCCGCTCTTCCTTCGGCTCGCCCACCGCCAACCCGCCGATCGCGTAGCCGTCGAAACCGATCTTGCGCAATCCGTCGATCGATTCCGCCCGCAGTTCGGGATAGACGCCGCCCTGCACGATCCCGAACAGGGCGTTCTCGCTTTGCCAGGACTTCCTTGAGCGCGCGGCCCAGCGCAGCGAGAGCCGCATCGATTCCGCGGCCTTCTTCTCCGTCGCGGGATAAGCAAGGCACTCGTCGAACACCATGGCGATGTCCGAGTTCAGCACCTCTTGGATGCGCATCGACTCTTCCGGCGTGAGCAACAGCCGGTCGCCATTCACCGGCGAAGCGAAGTGCACGCCCTCTTCGGTGATCTTCCTCAGCGTCTCCAGGCTGAAGACCTGGAAGCCGCCCGAGTCGGTCAGGATCGGCCCGTTCCAGTTCATGAAGCGGTGCAGGCCGCCGTGCTTGCCGATCACTTCGAGGCCGGGCCGCAGCCACAGGTGGAAGGTGTTGCCGAGCACGATCTGCGCGCCGGTCGCCGCCACGTCCTCGGGCGTCATGGCCTTCACCGTGCCGTAGGTGCCGACCGGCATGAATGCGGGCGTGTCGACCCGGCCATGGGCCAATTCAAGCGACCCGCGTCGAGCCGCGCCGTCGGTCCCGGTAACGGAGAACTTCATGTGTCGATCAGCATCGCATCGCCGTAGGAGAAGAAGCGGTAGCGCGCGGCGATGGCGTGCGCGTAGGCCCTGCGGATGTTCTCGACGCCCGCGAACGCCGACACGAGCATGAGGAGCGTCGACTTCGGCAGGTGGAAGTTGGTGAGCAGGCGCTTCACGACGCGGAACTGGAAGCCGGGGTAGATGAAGATATCGGTCTCGCCCGCCAGCTTTCCACCGAGCGCTGCGGATTCCAGCGCCCGCAGCGTGGTCGTCCCGACCGAGAGCACCCGCCTGCCGGACAGCGATCTCCAGACCTCCGGCGCGATCGAATAGCGCTCGGAGTGCATGCGGTGCTGCTCGACCTCCTCGACGCGCACCGGCTGGAAGGTGCCGAAGCCGACATGGAGGGTGACGTGGAAGATCGAGGCGCGCGTCCGCATTCGTTCCAGTAGTTCCGCGTCGAAATGCAGTCCGGCTGTCGGTGCGGCGATCGCGCCTGGAGTCGCGGCATACACGGTCTGGTAGCGCTCCGCGTCCTCGGCGTGCGGCGCGTGGCGGATGTAGGGCGGCAGCGGCACCGCGCCGAAGCGCTCGAGCACCGATTCGGCCGGCTCCGGGAAGCGCACGCGGTACAGCTCGCCTTCGCGCCCTTCGACTTTCACCGCAAGATCTTCGATGAACAGAACGGAACCGAGCGCGGGCGGATGGCTGGCGCGGATCAGCGCAAGCGCCTCGTGCTCGCCGAGCAGGCGCTCGACGAAAAGCTCGATTCTTCCGCCGCTCGCCTTGCGTCCGGAAAGGCGCGCCTTGATCACGCGCGTGTCGTTCATGACGATCGCGTCGCCTTCGTCCACCAGCCCGGGAAAATCGGAGAACGAGAAATCGGACAGGCGGCCGGTTCTGGCGTCCAGGCGGAGCAGGCGGCTTTCGCTGCGCTGCGGCAGAGGGTGCTGGGCGATGAGTTCGCTCGGCAGGTCGTAGTCGAACTCGGAGACCAGCATTCGCGGCAATTATAGAATTCGCCCTCCATCGGGCCGGAATGGCGGAACCGGTAGACGCAGCGGACTCAAAATCCGCCGCCCGCGAGGGCATGAGAGTTCGAGTCTCTCTTCCGGCACCACAAGCGTAAAAAAGTAACGGCGCCGCCAACCCCTTGGCTGGACAGGGGTAGGGGGTGGGGGTAGGCTCTTCCACAGAGGGAAAACACCCTATTCCCGAGGGGGGAAACCATGGCGAAGGCGCAGGTGCGGTTGCTGCCTTCGGCTCGCAACACGGTGATGGTGGTCGACGACCAGTCGACCGGCCGCGCCATTCTCGAGCAGGTGGTGCGCAGCCTCGACGAGCGCGTGGTCGTGGAGGGCTTCGCGCGCCCGGTCGACGCGGTGGTGTGGGCGACGCGTAACGTGAGCGACCTGGTGCTGGTCGACTACATGATGCCGGACATGGACGGCATCGAGCTGGTGAAGCGCCTGCGCGCGCTGCCGGGCTATGAGCACGTGCCCATCGTGATGGTCACGGTGCACGACGACCGCAAGGTGCGCTACGCCGCGCTCGATGCGGGCATTACGGATTTCCTCACCAAGCCGGTGGATGCGCGCGAGTGCCTGGCGCGCTGCCGCAACCTGCTCACGCTGCGCCGCCAGCAGCTCGCGCTGGAAGACCGCCGCCGCCTGCTCGAGCACATGGTCGAGGACGCGACGCGCGAAGTGAAGGAGCGCGAGAAGGAGACGCTGCTGCGCCTCGCGCGCGCGGGCGAGTTCCGCGACGAGGAGACCGGCAACCACCTGATCCGCATGTCGCGCTACTCGCGGCTGATCGCGAACACGCTGGGCCTCGAGCGCGACGAGGCCGAGACCATCGAGCTCGCCGCGCCGCTGCACGACATCGGCAAGATCGGCATCCCGGACCAGATCCTGCTCAAGCCGCACGAGCTCGAGGCCGGCGAGTGGCAGGTGATGCGCCGCCACCCGGTGATCGGGCACGAGATCCTGAAGGGCAGCGCCTCGAAGTACGTGCGCATGGGCGCGCTGATCGCGCTCGGCCACCACGAGAAGTACGACGGCTCGGGCTACCCGAACGGCCTGGTCGGCGACCACGTGCCGCTTTGCGCGCGCATCGTCGCGGTGGCCGACGTGTACGACGCGCTCACCTCGGTGCGGCCGTACAAGAAGGCCTGGCCGAGCGAGCAGGCGTTCGAGTACGTGCGCGCGCAGTCGGGCCGCCACTTCGATCCGCGCATGGTCGAGGCGTTCCTCGCCGCGCGCAAGGAAGTGCTCGAAGTCCAGCACGAGTGGCGTGATGGCCGAGCGGAATAGCGCGAGCTCGCCCGCGCCCGCGCCGGCCACGCCGCCGGCGGCGGGCTTCCTCGGCCGCCTGCGCGCGCGCCTGAAGGCGCGCCCGGACACCGAGCACGAGCAGGGTGTGCTGCGCCTGGTGATCGGCGCGCTGCTCGTGGCGTACCTCCTGCCCGGCACCAGCGACCCCGAGCAGCGCGCGCTCATCCTGTACGTCGGCGCCGGGCAGTTCGTGATCGGCGTGCTGTTCTTCCTGCGCATCGCCTACACCAGCCACATCTCGCCGTCGCGCCGCATCTTCGCGCAGCTCGCCGACGTGGGCACGATCACCATCTACATGGCGATCTGCGGCGAGTGGGCGGCGCCGCTGTTCCTCATTTATATCTGGGTCACGCTCGGCAGCGGCTTCCGCTTCGGCCCGAAGTACCTGGTCACCGAGCTGGTGATGAGCGTGGCCGGCTTCGCGCTCGCCATCTACGTCAATCCCTGGTGGCGCGAGCACACCGCGCTCGGCGTCGGGATGCTGCTCGGCATGTTCTTCGTCAGCATGTACGTGCTGTCGCTGGTGCGGCGCATGTTCGACGCGCTGGCGCGTGCCGAGGCGGCCAACGTGGCGAAGCGCCGCTTCATCTCGGTGATGAGCCACGAGATGCGCACGCCGCTCAACGCCATTATCGGCATGGCGGACCTGCTGCGCGACACCACGCTCACGCGCGAGCAGGCCGACATGCTGCAGACCCTGCGCGGCTCCTCGCGCGTGCTGCTCGGCCTGGTGGAGGACGTGCTCGACTTCTCCAAGATCGAGGCCGGCAAGCTGCAGCTCGAGAAGACCGACTTCGACCTGCACGCGCTGGTCAACAGCACCTGCCGCATCGTCGCCGCCCAGGCCGCGTCGAAGGGCATCGAGTTCGTGGTCTCGATCATGCCCGAGGTGCCGCCGGCAGTGCGCGGCGACCCGCACCACCTGCGCCAGATCGTCATCAACCTGGCCGGCAACGCGGTCAAGTTCACCGAGCGCGGCAGCGTGACGGTGCACGTTTCGGCCACCACCGAGACGGCCAGGAACGTGCGCCTCAAGTTCTCGATCCGCGACACCGGCATCGGCATTCCCGCCGAGGCGCAGGCGCGCATCTTCGAGAGCTTCACGCAGGCCGACGATTCGACCTCGCGGCGCTTCGGCGGCACCGGCCTCGGCACCACCATCGCCAAGCAGCTCGTCGAGCTGATGGGCGGCAAGCTGGGCCTCGAGAGCGCGGTCGGCCTGGGCAGCACGTTCTGGTTCGAGATCGCGCTCGACAAGCAGCCCGAGCGCGCCGGCCTCGCGGGGGCGGGCGACCTGGCGGGCGCGCGCGTGCTGCTGGTCGGCTTCCCGCAGGCGCAGCGCGAGCCGATCGAGCAGGCGCTCGCCGGCTGGGGCGTGACCGCGGTGGCCGAGCCGAGCGTGGAAGACGGCGTGGCGCGCCTGGTGTCCGAGATCGCGCTCGCCAAGCCCTACCACAGCGCGATGCTGTACGCGAGCGGCGAGGACCCGAAGCTCGCGCAGCGCTTCCGCCGCGCCGCGCCTAACCCCGCGCCGCCCACCATCTTCGCGGTGCCGCGCGAGGCCGACGTGCAGCGCTTCGACGCGCTCAGCTCCGGCTTTACCGCGATCCTCGAGCTGCCGTTCGACAAGCGCCAGCTCTTCAACGTGCTGCATTCGGTGTCGGCGGGCGAGGAGATGCGCGAAGGCGTGGTGCGGCTGCAGGACTACGCGCGGCGCGGCTCGACCAAGAAGCTGCGCGTGCTGGTGGCGGACGACAACCCGACCAACCGCGAGGTGATCGGCAAGATCCTCGAGCGCGGCGGGCACACCGTGATCCTCGCGAACGACGGCGAGCAGGCGCTCGACGTGGTGCAGCGCGAGCCGGTGGACACGGTGATCCTCGACCGCAACATGCCCGGCATCGGCGGCATCGAGGCGCTGCAGGCGCTGCGCCTCATGACGCGCGGCCGCGAGCGGCTGCCGGTCATCATCCTCTCGGCCGACGCCACGCCGCAGTCGAAGCGCGAAGCGCTGGAGGCGAGCGCCGACGCCTTCCTGCCCAAGCCGGTGGAGGCGATCCGGCTGCTCGAGGAGATCCAGACGCTCTGCGCGGCGGTGCCCGAGCGCGCCCAGCCTGCCGAGGCGAGCGCCGCGGCGCGCCCGGTCAAGGCAGGCGACGTGCCGGTGGTCAACTTCGACACCATCGAGCACCTGCGCCAGCTCGGCTCGTCGGTGGCGTTCGTCGAGAAGCTGATCCGCGTGTTCATCGCCGACAATTCCACGCTGCTCGTCAAGGTCGAGCAGACGCTCGCGGCGCGCAACTACCACGAGCTGCGCTCGCTGCTGCACGCGATGAAAGGCTCCTCGGCGTCGATGGGCACCGATCGCCTCACGCGCCTGTGCACCAACTACGACAAGCTCTCGGACGCCGAGCTAAGGTTGCAGGCGCCCGGGCTGCTGCGCACGCTCACCGAGGAGCTCGCGATCGTGCGCGAGCAGCTCGAGCGCTACGTCCAGGAAAGACAATCCTCCGCGGTCTAGCAAGCGCGGTTATGATGGTCCGTAACCGTGGGACGCGCGTACTTCCAGCGAGCCGTTGACCTCGACGCCGGCGAAGGCCGGCAGATCCGGCTGCGCGCCGCCGACGGCTACGAGATCGGCGCGGTGTTCTACGCGGCGCTGCGCCCGCGCGCGCCGCGCCGCGTCGCGGTGCTGCACGGCGGCGCCGGCATCCCGGCGCTGCGCTACCGGCGCTTCGCGGCTTTCCTCGCCGAGTGGGGCATCCCGGTGCTGACCTACGACTACCGCGGCATCGGCCTGTCGCGGCCGCCGGCGCTGCGCGGCTTCGATGCCACGATCGAGCACTGGGCCGAGTACGACGCCGCGGCGGCGATCGGCTGGCTGCGCGAGCGCTTCCCGCGCGACGAGATCCTCGGCGTCTCGCATTCGATCGGCTGCCTCTCGCTCGGCGGCGCGCCGAACGCCGCGGAGCAGGGCCGCGTAATCATGGTCGGCGCGCACACCGGCTACTACGGCGACTACCGACCGCTCTACCGGCTGCCCATGGCGTTCGCCTGGCACGGCCTGATGCCGGCGGTGACGCGCTTCGTGGGCTACTTTCCTGCCGATCGGCTCGGGCTCGGGGAGGACCTGCCGGCGGGGATGGCGCTCGAGTGGGCGGAACGGCGCCGCCCGGACCTGCGGAAAAACGGGCCGGAGCCTGCGGGGGAGCGCAGGCTCCGGCTCCTCGAACACTGCGCAGCGCTGCAGTGCCCGGCTGTTGCGATCTCCATCAGCGACGACGCTTTTGCCACCGAGGAAGGCACGAGGCGGCTGCTCTCGTACTTCCCCAACCTTTCAGCGCTTCAGCACTACACGTTCACGCCGGACGATGCGCAGGTCAGGCGCATCGGCCATTTCGGCTTCTTCCGCCGCGCGGTGGGCACGACCCTCTGGCCGCGCCTGCTCACGCAGCTCGATGCCGGACGGGCCGCGCTTCAGCCCGCCATCGCGAGCGGCTCGGCCTCGACCGGAGCCAGCGCAGCCTCGCCCTGAACCTGCCCCATGCGCCGCTCCTGGGCGCGCGCAAGGCGGCTCATCATGCGCATCTCGCGCTCGCCGAGCCTGAGCGCGGCATCGACCCACAGGTCGACCACGCGGTCGAGCTCTTCGCGCGTCACCGGGTGCACCGCCTGGCGCGCGCGCAGCATGGCCTGCATGCCGTTGCGGCGCTTGGCGTTCTGCGCAATCCAGCTGCGCACCGTGCTCTCGCCCTGGCCGTTCGGCGCGAGCACGTCGACGATGCCCATCTCGTGCAGCTTGTAGGCCGGCAGCATCTTGCCCGACAGGATGAGCTCCTCGGTCACGCGCCGGCCCACCTTGCGCTCGAGGAAGCTGTACGCGCCCATGCCGGGGAACAGGTTGAACAGGATCTCCGGGAAGCCGAGCTGCGCGCTTTCCTCGGCGACGATCACGTCGGAGGCGAGCGCGCACTCGAAGCCGCCGCCGAGCGCGTCGCCCTGCACCAGCGCGATGCTGGTCAGCGTCGGGCTGAAGAAGCTCTGGCTGCGCGGGTATTGCACATCGATGCAAAGCTTGGCGTATTGCGCGAGCGCCTCGCGGTCGCCGGTCTTGATGAGCAGCACGAACAGCGCGAGGTCGCCGCCGAGGTTGAACACCCCGGGCGTGCGCGAGGCGGTCACGTAGTAGTCGACCTTGTGCATCTCGCCGCCGATGTCGATGCGCCCGCCGTGCTCGGCGAGCTGCTTGTCGTGCGCGATCATGGCCTTCAGCAGCTCGAGGCTGTAGCACGGCCGGCCTTTCGGATTCAGATAAGTCCAAACCGTGCTGGTGGCGGGCTCGAACTGCGTCTCGTAGGCGCTGTCGGGATTTCCGTAGGGCATGCAAAGGCCCACTGCGTCGTGCATGTTGCTCATTGCTCTTCTCCTTCCCCAAGAAGTAGTGCCCCCGGGTCCCGGGGGCTGGCAGGGAACCCGCGTCGCCAGGGGACGACACGCAGGTTCCCGAGCCGATTAACGCTCCGCTGTCAATTCATGACAATCAGGGTTTTCCTTAGAAATCGCCTTGTTGCGCCGCTCCGACATCGGGTACATTCGGCGCCGTAAGGGGGGGTATGTACGCCATCGTCTATAAATCCGACGGTTTCCCGATCTGCCGGCAGGTGCCGGGGGTAAACCCCGACCCCGTGGTGACCTGGAACACCGAGGACCAGGCCAAGGCCTTCATCTCCTCCAAGGGCGGCGAGGCCGAGTTCCAGCCCCTGGAGCTCACCGACGACGCAATGGACCGGCTCGCCAAGACCATGGGCTGCCCGGTTCAGGCCATGACCTTCGAGCCGTACCCCTCCTAAGGTTTTCTCTTAGAACTAGAGGGTTAGAACTCGAGGTTGTCGATCAGCCGGGTCTGGCCGAGCCGGGCCGCGGCCAGCACCACCAGATCCCGGTCGCCGCTTCGCGGCGCCGCGAGATCGCGCCGGCGCCGCACCTCCACGTAATCCGGCTTCCATCCGGCTGCGGCCAGCTCGCCGGCGGCCTGGCCCGGGTCCTTGCCCGAGGCGACCTCTCTGAGGAGCCGGTGGAGGCGCGGGGCCTCGGCCCGCTCGGCCGGCGACAGGTAGGCGTTGCGGGAGCTCATGGCCAGGCCGTCGGGCTCGCGCACGGTTTCGCCGGCCACTACGTCCAGGGGCAGATCGAGCTGCCGGGCCATGGCCCGCACCACCATGAGCTGCTGGTAGTCCTTCTTGCCGAACACCGCGGCGCGCGGCTGCACGCAGTTGAAAAGCTTGAGCACGACGGTCGCCACGCCGTCGAAGAATCCCGGCCGGAACTTGCCCTCGAGCTCGGCGCCGAGCGTGCCGGGATGGACGCGCACCAGTTGCGGTTCCGGATAGAGCACCGCTTCGTCCGGCGCGAACAGGAATGCGACGCCCTCGCGCTCGAGCATCGCGCAGTCGCGCTCGAAGGTGCGCGGGTAGCGCTCGAAGTCCTCGCTCGGCAGGAACTGCAGGCGGTTGACGAAGATCGAGACCGCCACGCGCGGCGCGTGCTTTTTCGCGATGCGCACGAGCGAGGCGTGGCCCTCATGCAGGTTGCCCATGGTCGGCACGAACGCCACCTCGCCGGCCGGAACCGCGCGGCGCAGGCTCGCGATATCGCGCAGGATCTGCATCAGCCGAGGTTGAAGAACTCGCGCCGGCTGCGCATCGCGCGCAGGCGCGACACCAGGAGCTCGAAGTCGGCGTCGCGCTCGACGAAGTTCAGGTTCTCCGAGTTGACGATCAAGAGCGGCGCGGCATCGTAGTGGTAGAAGAAGCGCGCGTAGCCCTCGGCGAGGCGCGCCAGGTAGTCCTCGCTGATCTCGCGCTCGTAGCGGTTCGCGCGCCGCTGCACGCGCTCGATCAGCACCGCGGGCTGCGCCTGCAGGTAGATCACCAGGTCCGGCGCGGGGGTGCGCAGGCGCAGCACCGCGTAGATCTTCTCGTAGAGGGCGAGCTCGTCGGCCGACAGCGTGATGCGCGCGAACAGCGGGTCCTTGTCGAGCAGGAAGTCCGCCACCACCGGGCGCGCGAACATGTCGGGCTGCGCGAGCGGCTCGAGCATGCGCGCGCGCTGGAACAGGAAGAACAGCTGCGTCGGCAGCGCGTAGCGCGCCATGTCGTCGTAGAAGCGCGCGAGGAAGGGATTCTCCTCCGGCTGCTCGAGCACGAGATCCGCGCCCAGGCGCGCAGCGAGCCGGCGCGCGAGGCTGGTCTTGCCCGCGCCGATCGGTCCTTCCACGACGAGATGCCTGAATTTATCCACGGAAGATGAAATACACCGCGCCCATGATGCACAGCGCGGCCCACAGATAGTCGAGCTTGAGCGGCTGGTCCATGTACAGGATCGCGAACGGCACGAACACGCTCAGCGTGATCGCTTCCTGCAGGATCTTGAGCTGCGCGAGCGACAGCGCCGTGTAACCGATGCGGTTCGCCGGCACCATCAGCAGGTACTCGAAGAACGCGATCCCCCAGCTTGCCGCCACCGCGATCCACCAGGGCTTGGCCGAGAGATTCTTCAGGTGCGCGTACCAGGCGAAGGTCATGAACACGTTCGATCCCACGAGCATCAGGCCGCATATCCAGGCCGGAGAGAGCTGCATCAGGCGATCCTTTCGACCTTCTGGTTCTTGCAGGCGTTCAAGTCGAACTGCAGATGCGGGGCGATCTCGAGCAGCGGCTCGAGCACGAACGCCCGCTCGCGCATGCGCGGGTGCGGGACGGTGAGCGCCTTGGTGCGTAGTTCGAGATCTCCAAAAAGCAACAGGTCGAGGTCCAGGGTGCGCGGCGCGTTGGCGAAGCTGCGCTGGCGGCCGTGGCGCGCCTCGAGCTCCTGCAGCTCCGCCAGGAGCCGCTCGGCCGGCAGCCCGGTCTCGAGCTGCGCGACGGCGTTCACGAAGTCCGGCTGCGCGGCGTAGCCGAGCGGCGCGCTGCGATAGAGCGACGACTTCTTCACCACGCGGGTGTGCGGCAGCTTGTCCAGCTCGTCGAACGCGCTCGTCACGTGCGCGCGCGGGTGGTCCAGGTTGGAGCCGATCCCGACGTAGGCGGTCGTCACGCAGCCTCGGGCGCCGGCGTGGTCGTGCCCGAACGCTTCTTGCGGCGGCGGCGGCGCCGCTTCTTCGGCCCGCTGTCGGGCAGCAGCATGGCCTTGCGCGTCTCGGCGTCGGCGCCCTGGAAGCTGCGCCACCATTCCTCCAGCTCGGCGGGCACCTCGCCGCTCGCGGCGCGCAGCGCGAGGAAGTCGTAGGCCATGCGAAAGCGCGGCGCTTCCAGCAGCCGGAAGGCGCGGTTGCCGGAGCGCTGCTCGAAGCGCGGCTGCATCGCCCACACTTCGCGCATCGTCGCGGTCAGGCGGCGCGTGATGGCGAGCTTCGCGCACTGGGTGTCGAGCACCTCGTCCATCGCGCTCTCGAGCGCCGGCACGGCGCGCTCGCCGCGCGACTGGCGCGCCTTCCACGCCGCCAGCACCTCGTGCCAGAGCAGCGCCGCGAACAGGAATGCCGGCGACACGGGTTTTTCATTCAATACCCGTTCATCGGTCTGGGCGAGCGCCAGCGTGACGAAGCGCTCGCCGAGCGGCTGCTCGAGGATCACGTCGAGGAGCGGCAGCAGGCCCTTGTGCAGGCCGACCTCGCGCAGCTGGCGCAGGCACGCGCTGGCGTGGCCGGACAGCAGCAGCTTCAGCATTTCGTCGAAAAGCCGCGCCGGGGGGACACGCTCCATCAGCGGCGCGAGGTCGCGGATCGGCTCGCGCGTGGCCGCGTCCAGGGTAAGCCCCAGCTTGGCGGCGAGGCGCACCGCGCGCAGCATGCGCACCGGATC
>DASVFV010000024.1:0-27088 GCA_036379875.1 Burkholderiales bacterium
GGCATCCCGACCATGGCGGTCACCGGCGTCGGCCAGCAGATGAAGCGCGACGAGCGCTACTTCGCCCTCGCCACGCGCATCGCCGCCGAGCTCGGCGCGCACTACGTGAAGAGCTACTTCATCGAGGAAGGCTTCGAGCGCGTGGTGGCCGGCTGCCCGGTGCCGATCGTGATCGCGGGCGGCAAGAAGCTGCCCGAGCTCGAGGCGCTCACCATGGCCTACAAGGCGTGCGACCAGGGCGCCGCGGGCGTCGACATGGGCCGCAACATCTTCCAGTCGGACGATCCCGTCGCCATGATCCAGGCGGTCGGCGCGGTGGTGCACAAGAACGAGAAGCCGGAGAAGGCGTTCCAGCTTTATCAGCAGTTGAAGGCTCGGAATGTGCCTGATCGTTCTCGCCTGGCGAAAGCATCCTGACTTCCCGCTGATCGTCGCGGCCAACCGCGACGAGTTCCACGCCCGCCCCGCCGCCCCCGCGGCGTTCTGGGAAGACCAGCCCGGCATCCTCGCCGGCCGCGACCTCGAGGCGCGCGGAACCTGGATGGGCGTGTCGCGCTCCGGGAGGTTCGCCGCGGTGACGAATTTCCGCGGCGCCTACGAGCCACGCGCTGCGGAATCCCGCGGCGCATTGGTTTCCCGCTTCCTGGCGAATGAAATTCCGGCGGGAAGATACATCGGGTCCTTAAAGCCCAGTTCGTATAGCGGGTTCAACCTGCTCGCGTTCGACGGCGAAGAGCTGTGGTGGACCTCCAACCGCGACGGCACCCCGCGCAACCTCGCGCCGGGCATCTACGGCCTCGGCAACGCCCTCCTCGACTCGCCGGACGTCGAGCCCTCGAAGGAAGCGTTTGCCGACACCATTCCCGCGGTGGAAGTGCTTTTCAGCGTGCTGGCGAAGGCCAAGATCCTGAACCCGCAGTACGGCACGCGCTGCTCGACCGTCCTGCTGAAAGGCGAGCGCACGCGCTACGTCGAGCGCAGCTTCAACCCGGACGGATCCGAGATCGACACCCGGCACTTCGAGTTCTGAATCCGGGACGGAGCCCTAGCTGCTAGAGCGTTTTGCGCATGGCCTGGTGGCGGATGCCGGCCTCCATGTACTCGTCGCCTTCGGGCTCAAAGCCATGCGCACGATAGAAGGGCACGGCTTGGACTTGTGCGGACAGCCCGATCTCTGCATCGCCACGCTGTTTCGCTGCGTCCATGAGCTTTTTCAGCAAGGCAGCGCCAATACCTTTGTTCCGATGCGACGCCAGAACCGCCATGCGGCCGATATGACCGTCGGGAAGAAGCCGCCCGGTGCCGACTGCCTTTTTGCCCACGAAGGCCAGGGCGTGAAGCGAAACCGGATCGTATTCGTCGAGCTCGATCTCGAAGGGCACGCCCTGCTCTTCGACGAACACCGCGAAGCGGATCGGCGCGGCTTGCCCGCGCGCCCGCTCCCAGTCGAGCAGCTCGATCTTCGGCATGGCGCGAAAAGTATAATCGGCCGATGAAAAGCCGCTGGAGCGACGCCGAGGCCGCGAAGTTCACCG
Source organism: Burkholderiales bacterium (assembly GCA_036379875.1). Lineage (GTDB taxonomy): Bacteria > Pseudomonadota > Gammaproteobacteria > Burkholderiales > SG8-39 > SCGC-AG-212-J23. The sequence goes on from DASVFV010000024.1 coordinate 1,536, forward strand.
GCCCGCTGGGGCCGCGCGTGTACACCTCGCGGCTGCTCGGCGCGGAGAAGTCGCTCGTGCTCCATGGCGGCGGCAATACCTCGGTCAAGCTGCGCGAGAAGGACATCTTCGGCGAGGAGCGCGAAGTCCTCTATGTGAAGGGCAGCGGCTGGGACCTCGAGACGATCGAGGCCGAGGGCTTCGTGCCGCTGCCGCTCGCCTACATGCAGAAGCTGCCCCGGCTTCCGTCCATCAGCGACGCGCAGATGGTGAACGAGCTGAACACGCACGTGCTGCGTGCCGGCGCGCCCTCGCCTTCAGTCGAGACGCTGTTGCACGCCCTGCTCCCACAACGCTACGTGGACCACACGCACGCCGACGCCGTGCTCGCGATCTCCAACGCGCCCGACGGCGAGAAGCGCATGCGCGACATCTACGGCGAGCGCCTGGCCGTCATCCCGTACGCGATGGCCGGCTTCCAGCTCGCCGCGCTGTGCGCGCGCGAGTTCGCCCGCCAGGTGACGGCGAAGACGCAAGGCGTGGTGCTGATCTCGCACGGCATCGTCTCGGTCGGCGCCGAAGCGCGCGAGTCCTACGAGCGCATGATCGAGCTGGTCTCGATGGCGGAGGCCTATCTCGAGAAGCGCAAGGCCTGGCATTTACCCGTGGCCCCCGCCGAGCGCCGTCCAGCAAAATGCGAGGAGATCGCGAGCCTCAGGCGCGCGATCTCCGAGCAGGCCGGGTTTCCCGTGGTCTTGAAGGTAAGCGATGAAGAAAAGCTCCTCGCGTTCGCGCAAAGGCCGGACGTGGAGAAGCTCTCGCAGAGCGGCCCGGCGACGCCCGACCATCTGCTCTTCACCAAGCCGACGCCGATGATCGGGCGTGATGTAGCGGCGTACGCGAAGCGGTATGAGGAATACTTTCGCAGGAATAAGAGCAAGGAAACCATGCTGGACCCCGCGCCGCGCATGGTGCTCGACCCGCAGCTCGGCTTCGCCGCCGCGGGACGCGACGCGCGCGAGGCGGCGATCATCGAGGACATCTACGCGCAGAGCATCGACGTCTTCCTGCGCGCCGAGGCGCTGGGAGGCTGGCGCGCGGTCGGCGAAGAGCACCTGTTCGACATCGAATACTGGGAGCTCGAGCAGGCCAAGCTGCGCCGCGCGGGCGCCGCGCCGCCCTTTCGCGGCGAAGTCGCGCTCGTCACCGGCGCCGCGTCCGGCATCGGCAAGGCCTGCGTGCAGGCGTTCCTGAGCCGCGGCGCCGCGGTCGCCGCGCTCGACCGCAACCCAGCGATCGAGAAGCAGCACGACGAGCCGGGATTCCTCGGCCTCACGGTCGACCTCACGGATGCGGCCGCGCTCGAGCGCGCGCTCGAGAAGATCGTGCGCAGTTACGGCGGCATCGACATGCTGGTGCTGAACGCGGGCATCTTTCCCGCCTCGCAGCCGCTGCAGGATATCGCCGCAGACACCTGGCAGAAGACCATGAACGTGAACGTGGAAGCGCCGCTGCGCATCCTGCAGCTCTGCCATCCGCTGCTGCGCCTCGCGCCGCGCGGCGGGCGCATCGTGGTGATCGGCTCGCGCAACGTCCCGGCGCCCGGGCCGGGCGCAGCCGCCTATTCCGCGTCCAAGGCCGCGCTCAACCAGGTGGCGCGCGTCGCCGCGCTGGAATGGGCCAAGGACGGCATCCGCATCAACTCCCTGCATCCCGACGCCGTGTACGACACCGGGCTATGGACGCCCGAGCTCCTCGCCGCGCGCGCCAAGGCCTACAACATGACCGTCGATCAGTACCGCCGCAAGAACCTGCTCAAGACCGAGGTCGGCTCGCGCGACGTCGCCGAGCTGGCGGCGGAGATGTGCGGGCCGCTCTTCGCCAAGACCACCGCCGCGCAGATTCCGATCGACGGCGGCAACGAGAGGGTCGTATGAGCGCGGTCGAACCGATCCGCTGGAGGGGCGACCGCCTCGAGCTTCTCGACCAGCGCCTGCTGCCGGACCAGCAGGTCTACGTCACGTGCCGCACCGCAGCCGAGGTCGCGACTGCCATTCGCGACATGGTGGTGCGCGGCGCTCCTGCAATCGGGTGCGCGGCTGCCTTCGGCATTGTTCTGGATAACGGGAAAAAGGAAGCGTACGAAATCCTGGCGAAGAGCCGGCCCACCGCGGTGAACCTGTTCTGGGCGCTCGGGCGCATGAAAAAAGCCAAGGACCTCAGGAAGGAAGCCGAGGCCATCTATGCCGAGGACCTGGCCGCGAACCGCGCCATGGGCGACCTCGGCGCGGCGGTGATCCCGCAAGGCGCGCGCGTGATGACCCACTGCAACGCCGGCGCCCTCGCCACCGCGGGCTACGGCACCGCGCTGGGCGTGATCAGGTCCGCGAAGCACAAGAAGATTTCGGTGATCGCGAACGAGACGCGGCCCTATCTGCAGGGCGCGCGCCTCACCGCGTTCGAGATGGTGCAGGAAGGCATCCCGGTCACGCTCATCACCGATAGCATGGCCGGCCACCTGATGAGCAAGGGCGAAGTGGACGTGATCGTGGTCGGCGCCGACCGCATCGCGGCGAACGGCGACGTGGCGAACAAGATCGGCACCTACCCGCTCGCGGTGCTCGCCAAGCGCCACGGCGTTCCGTTCTACGTCGCCGCGCCGCTCTCCACCTTCGATCCGAACATTCCCGACGGCTCGCACATCCCGATCGAGGAGCGTCCCGCCGCCGAGGTCATGGGCTACGGCGACAAGCGCTGGGCGCCGCAGGGCGTCTCGGTGCGCAACCCGGCGTTCGACGTCACGCCGGCCGAGCTCATCACGGGCATCATCTGCGAAAAAGGCGTGGTGCTCGGGCCGAACCGGGAAAAACTTCAGGCCTTGATGTCGACCGGCGTGTAGGGCGGCACGAGGTCGAAGAGCTCCGCCACGTCGCGATTGCGCATGCGCACGCAGCCGATCGAGCCGGGCGTGCCGAGCTCGGCGCTGTCCGGGCAGCCGTGGATGTAGATGTAGCGGCGCATCGTGTCCACGTCGCCCAGGCGGTTGCGGCCGGGCTCGCAGCCGGACAGCCACAGGATGCGCGTGAGGATCCAGTCGCGTCCCGGGTAGCGCGCGTGCATCTCGGGCGTCCACACCTCGCCGGTCGGCCGGCGCCGCACGAACACCGCGCCGAGCGGCTGCCCGGCGCCGATCTTGGCGCGCACCAGGTGGCTGCCGCGCGGCGTGCAGAAGCTGCCGTTCTTCTCGCCGAGGCCGAACTTGGAGGTCGAAACGACGTAGCTCCGCTCGCCGAACGTGAGGCGCTGCGCGCCGGCGTCGATGACGATCTTCTTCATCGCCTGGCGGCGAAGAACCCGGTGAGGAGCGCGCCGCACTCGGGGGCCAGGACGCCGCCCTCGAGCGCGACCCTGTTCTTGAGCACGAGCTTCTTGGGATCGGTGGCGCCGTACACCGCGCGCGCGATCCGGGCGTGGAACATCGCGCCGACGCACATGTCGCACGGCTCGAGCGTCACGTACAGCGTGGCGCCGGTCAGGCGATAGTTTTTCAGCTGCGCCGAAGCGGCGCGCATCGCCTGGATCTCGGCGTGCGCGGTCGGATCGGCGGCGGCGATCGGGCGGTTCCATCCTTCGCCGACGATCTCGTTCGCCAGCACCACTACAGACCCTACAGGGACTTCGCCTTCGTCGCGGGCGCGCTGCGCGAGCTCGAGCGCGCGCCGCATGTAGCGCTCGTGCGCTGGATCAGATACTTGGCTCACGCGGCATTCTAGCGTCGGCCCTGCAACGAACAGGCCGCCGCGCGGTCCAAGGGTTTGGGAGGACCAATGGCCGTGCGCATCGCCATTGCCGAAGACCAGCGGCTGATCCGCGAGCTGCTCGCGCAGGTGCTCGGCCGCGAAGGGGATTTCGAGGTCGTGGCGCAGGCCGCCAGCGGCAGGGAAGCCATCGCGCTGGTGCGTTCGGCCGCGCCCGACGTGCTGGTGCTGGACGTGGGCCTGCCCGACATGAGCGGCGTGGAGGTCGCGCGCGCGCTGCGCAACGGGCAGCCGAAGCTCGCCATCGTCGCGCTCTCGGTGCACGAGGAGCCCTACTTCGTGCAGCAGATGATCCAGACCGGCGCCGACGGCTACGTGGTGAAGTCGGCCGCGCTCACCGAGCTGGTGCAGGCGATCCGCGCGGTGCACGAGGGCCGCATGTTCCTCTCGCCGGCGATCACGCGCCACGCCGTCGCCACCGCGGCCGGTCCAGCGCGGCTGAGCGAGCGCGAAAGCCAGGTGCTGGCGTTGATCGCGAACGGCTACCAGTCCGCCGCGATCGCGGCGAAGCTCTCCATCTCGGCTGGCACAGTGGAAGCGCACCGCCGCAACATCATGACCAAGCTCGGCCTGCACAGCATCGCCGAGCTCACCAAGTACGCGGTGCGCGAGGGCCTGACCTCATCTTAGAACACGGTATCGAAGCTACCGTCGCGCCGGGATACCGCACGGCGCGCCGCGCGCCTATCGTGGTCGCAGCGCGAGGCGTCATGGCGTTCAATACTCTCTATGCGGCTTGCATCCGGCGCGCTGCGCAGCGGCTCGGCGGCTACGATGCGCTCGCCGCGCGAGTGAAAGTTCCCGCTGCGCTGCTCGAGCGCTGGGCGGATAGCGGCGCCGTGAACCCATCGGTATTCCTGAAGATCGTCGACATCCTTCTCGAGGAGACCCCGCCGCCGCCGCCCGCGAACCGGCCGCCGGGCGGCGCGCACCGCCTGTAGCATTCGCGCATGGCATCGCCGTTCGCCGTGCGCAGCTTCCGCTTCCAGTGGCCCGCGGACCTGCTTACCTCGTGGGCCTTCGAGATGGAGGCCCTGATCCTCGGCTGGTACGTGCTGGTCACTACCGGCTCGGTGCAGCAGCTCGCCACCCTCGCGGCGCTCGCCTGGCTCGGCTCGCTGTTCTCGCCGTTCTTCGGCCTGGCGGGCGACCGCATCGGGCACCGCAACGTGCTGTGCCTGACGCGCGCCGTCTATGCCGCTCTCGCTGGCACGCTCACCGTGCTCACGCTCAGCGGCACGCTGCAGACCTGGCACATCTTCACCGTCGCCGCGATCGCCGGTTTCCTGCGGCCCTCCGACAACGTGATGCGCAACGTGCTGGTGGGCCAGACCATGCGCCCGCAGATGCTGATGGCGGCGCTCGGGCTCAACCGCACCACCTCCGATACTGCCCGGGTCGCGGGCGCGCTGGCCGGCGCCGGCGGAGTCGCGCTCGTCGGCATGGGGCCGGCATACGTGCTGGTCACGCTGATGTATGTGGCCGCGGCCGCGCTCTCTGCCGGCATCGCCGGGCGTCCGGCGACGCACGCCGCGCCAAGCCACCCGCTTACGGAGCTGAAGGACGGCTTCCGCTACGCCTGGAACAAGCCCGACCTGATCGCCACCTTCGCGATCGCCTTCCTCGTCAACCTGCTCGCCTACCCTTTCATCCTCGGCCTGCTGCCGTATGCCGCGCTCGAGGTCTACAAGGTGGGCCAGACCGGCCTCGGCTACCTCGCGGCGGCCTTCTGGCTCGGCGCGCTGGCCGGCTCGCTTTTCGTGGGCGCGGGGCGCCTGCCGTTCGGCGCGGCGCGCACCATGCTGTGGAGCGCGGGCGTGTGGTTCGCCGCCACGCTGTTCTTCGGCGTGACCACCACCCTGGGTCTCGGCATCGCGCTGCTCTTCGTGGCCGGATTCATGCAGAGCTTCTGCCTCACGCCGCTCGCCGCGATCATGCTGCGCACCTCGGATGAGTCGATGCGCGGGCGCGTGATGGGGGTGCGCATGCTGGCGATCTGGGGCTTGCCGCTCGGCCTGGTGGCGGCCGGCCCGCTCATCGAGCGCGCCGGCTACGCGCCGACCGTGCTTCTCTATTGCGCGCTTGGGCTTGCGACGACTTTGGCGATCGGCTATCGCTACCGCTCGGCGCTCTGGCACCGCTCCGCGGCGGCGAACGCAGCTTACGGGGGCTGAAAGCCTCGGGGCACGTGTCTTGCATCGCGGTGGGGCGTAGTTCCCCCACCCTTGCAAGGAGACTCACGATATGAAATTGAAACTTTTGAGCGCCGCCACCGCCGCAGCGCTGTTCGCGCTTTCGAGCGTCGCCGTGGCGCAGAGCTCGTCCTCGGGCAGTTCCGGCGGCACGTCCGCCAGTGGTAGTTCTTCCTCCACGCCGTCGGCCTCGAGCGGCGGCTCGTCCGGCTCGTCGGGCTCTTCCGGCATGTCGTCGGGCTCGTCGGGCTCGTCGGGCAGCGCGGCCTCGGGCGGCAGCTCCGGCTCCACCGGCGGCCTGTCGGGCGGCAGCACCAGCTCCAGCAGCGCGGCGCCGAGCTTCTCGTCGGTCGACACCAACAGCGACGGGCAGATCTCGCGCTCCGAGTGGGACGCGCACTTCAACCAGTCCAGCTCCGGCGCGTCGAGCGGCGGCACCAGCGGCTCGAGCTCGACCACCTCGCCGAGCAGCACGACCTCGCCCAGCAGCGGCAGCTCCTCGGGCTCCGGCTCGTCGGGCAGCAGCTCCGGCAGCATGGGCTCGGGCAGCTCGAGCGGCAGCAGCTCCGGCACCACGAAGTAGCAGTAGCGCAGTACGGGGGCGGCCCGTCCTCCTCGAGGGGCCGCCCCTATTGCGCGTTACACCAGCCGGTCGACCAGCCAGGCCACTCCATAGGAGAGCGCCAGCGCTGCGACGAGGATGCTGATGTTTCGGGTCATTCCCCTGGGGATGTCGTTTTCATCCGCCCAGCGCTTCAGGAAGTACCCGAAAACGAAGAATGCGATGGTCGAAACGACCAGGCTGAGCATGGCCCGCGCCTGCTATTCCCACTCGATGGTGGCGGGCGGCTTGGAGGAAATGTCGTAGGTCACGCGGTTGATGCCGCGCACCTCGTTGATGATGCGGTTGGAGACGCGCGCCAGCAGCTCGTGCGGCAGCGGCGCCCAGTCGGCGGTCATGAAGTCGGTGGTCTGCACCGCGCGCAGCGCGACCACGTTCTCGTAGGTCCGCCCGTCGCCCATCACCCCGACCGAGCGCACCGGCAGGAACACCGCGAAGGCCTGCGCGGTCTTGTCGTACCAGCCCGAGCGCCTCAATTCCTGGATGAACACGTCGTCGGCGCGCTGCAGGAGCTTCACGTAATCGGCTTTCACTTCGCCGAGGATCCTCACCCCGAGTCCCGGACCCGGGAAAGGATGGCGGAACACCATCTCGCGCGGCAGGCCGAGCGCGAGCCCGAGCTCGCGCACCTCGTCCTTGAACAGCTCGCGCAGCGGCTCGAGCAGCTTGAGGTGCAGCGTTTCGGGCAGCCCGCCGACGTTATGGTGCGACTTGATGTTCTGCGCCTTCTTGGTCTTCGCGCCCGCGGACTCGATCACGTCCGGATAGATCGTGCCTTGCGCAAGCCACTTCGCCTTTTTGAGTTTGGAAGATTCTTGTTGAAAGACTTCGACAAACAGACGCCCGATGATCTTGCGCTTCTCTTCCGGGTCGGTGACGCCTTTGAGGGCGGCGAAGAAGCGCGCCGAGGCATCGACGTGCACCACCTTGACCTGCATGTGCTCGGCGAAGGTCTGCATCACCTGCTTCGCCTCGTCCAGGCGCAGCAGGCCGTGGTCGACGAACACGCAGGTGAGCTGCTTGCCGATCGCCTTGTGGATCAGCGCGGCGGCGACCGAGGAATCCACGCCCCCGGACAAGCCCAGAATGACTTCATCTTGTCCTACGGTTTCCCGTATCCGTTTCACGGATTCAGAAACATATTCCGGCATCTGCCAGTCGCCGCGCGCGCCGCAGATGTCTTTGACGAAGCGATGCAGGAGCTTGGTGCCCTGGCGCGTGTGCGTGACCTCGGGGTGGAACTGCACGGCATAGAAGCGCCGCGCCTCGTCGGCCATGCCGGCGATCGGGCAGGCCTCGGTGGAGGCCATGAGCTTGAAGCCCGGCGGCATGTCGACCACCTTGTCGCCATGGCTCATCCAGACTTTCAGCATGCCGTGGCCTTCGGGGGTGCGGTAGTCCTCGATGCCGTCGAGGAGCCGCGTGTGGCCGCGCGCGCGCACCTCGGCGTAGCCGAACTCGCGCACGCTGCCCGGCTCGACGCGCCCGCCGAGCTGGTAGGCCATGGTCTGCATGCCGTAGCAGATGCCGAGCACCGGCACGCCGGCGTCGAAGACCGCCTTCGGCGCGTGCGCCTGGGCTTCGTCGTAGGCCGAGAGGTGGCTGCCCGAGAGGATGATGCCCTGCGGCGCGAAGCGGCGCACGAACGCGTCGTCGACGTCCCAGGGATGGATCTCGCAGTAGACCTTGGCTTCCCGGACGCGCCGGGCGATCAACTGCGTGTACTGCGCTCCAAAGTCGAGGATAAGTATTTTCTGGTGCTTACTCGACTCGGTAATTCGGGGCCTCCTTCACGATTTGCACGTCGTGCACGTGGGACTCGCGGATGCCCGCGGTGGTGATCTCGACGAACTGGGTCTTGGTGCGCAGCTGCTCGATGGTCTCGGAGCCGGTGTAGCCCATGCTCGCGCGCAGGCCGCCGGTGAGCTGCTGGATGACCCAGATCGCGCTGCCCTTGTAGGGCACGCGCCCTTCCACGCCCTCGGGCACGAGCTTGTCGACGTTCATCTCCGAGTCCTGGAAGTAGCGGTCGGCGGCGCCCTTCTGCATCGCGCCGAGCGAGCCCATGCCGCGGTAGGACTTGTACGAGCGGCCCTGGTAGAGCTCGATCTCGCCGGGCGATTCGTCCGTCCCGGCGAAGAGCGAGCCGAGCATCACGGCGTGCGCGCCGGCGGCGAGCGCCTTCGCCACGTCGCCGGAGTAGCGCACCCCGCCGTCGGCGATGAGCGGCACGTCCGCCTTGGCGAGCGCCTCGGCGACGTTCTGGATCGCGGTGATCTGCGGCACGCCGACGCCCGCGACGATGCGCGTAGTGCAGATCGAGCCCGGGCCGATGCCGACCTTCACGCCGTCGGCGCCGTGGTCGACCAGCGCCTTCGCGCCGTCGCCCGTGCCGACGTTGCCGCCGATCACTTCGACGTTCTTGAACTTCTTCTTGATCCACTGCACGCGGTCGAGCACGCCTTGCGCGTGGCCGTGCGCGGTGTCGACCACCAGCACGTCGGCGCCGGCCTCGATCAGCGCCTCGACGCGCTCTTCGGTGCCCTCGCCCACGCCGACCGCGGCGCCGGCGCGCAGCTTGCCGTGCGCGTCCTTGCAGGCGTTGGGGTGCTCGCTCTCTTTCAAGATGTCCTGCACCGTCATGAGGCCCTTGAGCTGGAAATCCTCGTCCACCACCAGCACGCGCTCGAGGCGGTGCTGGTGCATGAGCTCCTTCGCCTCCTGGCGGCTCGCGCCCTCGCGCACGCTGATCAGCTTCTTCTGCGGCGTCATGATGTTCTTCACCGGCTGGTCGAGCTGGGTCTCGAAGCGCAGGTCGCGGTTCGTGACGATGCCCACCACCTTACCGCCCTTCACCACCGGGAAGCCGGAGATCTTGCGCTCGCGCTGGAGCGCGATCACCTCGCGCACCGGCATCTCGGGCGGGACGGTGACCGGGTCGCGCACCACGCCCGACTCGAAGCGCTTCACCTTCGCTACCTCGGCGGCCTGCGCCTGGGGCGGCAGGTTCTTGTGGATGATGCCGATGCCGCCTTCCTGCGCGATCGCGATCGCGAGGCGCGCTTCCGTCACCGTGTCCATCGCCGCCGAGACGAGCGGCATGTTGAGCTGCAACTTGCGGGTGAGCCGGGTTTTGAGAGAAACGTCACGCGGCAGGACGCGTGAGTGGGCGGGGAGAAGTAGTACGTCGTCGAAGGTCAGCGCCTTCTGGATGACGCGCATGTTCTGTGCTCGCAAAGCGGCATTATACTCTCATCATGAGACAGCTTTTCCTCGTCCTGCTTTGCCTGTTCGCAGCGAGCGCGTTCGCCCAGCAATACAAATGGCGCGACGCCGACGGCAAGGTGCGCTACGGCGACGTGCCGCCGGCCGGCGTGAAGGCGGAGCGTCTCAAGGGGCCCGCGACGGGCTATGCCCCGGCGCCCGCGCCCGCCGCCGCGGCGAGCAAGGACGCGTCCGGCAAGCCGCTCACGCCCGAGCAGGCGTTTCGCAAGCGCCAGGAAGAGGCCGCGAAGGATCGCGATACGCAGGCCAAGGCCGACCAGGCCGCGCAGCAGAAGCGCGAGAACTGCGAGCGCGCGCAGGCTGCGCTGCGCACCCTCGAGAGCGGCCAGCGCGTCTCGCGCACCAACGCCCAGGGCGAGCGCTACTTCCTCGACGAGGCGGGGATCGCGCAGGAAACCGAAAAAGCCCGGCAGGCTGTCCAGCAGTCCTGTAGCTAGCGTTTCCGGGCGCGCCGCCGGCGCGCTTCCTTCGGATCCATTGCCAGCGGCCGATAGATCTCCACGCGGTCGCCGTCCGAAAGTTTGTGGTCGGGTCGAACGCGCTTCCCGAAAATACCAACAACAGCTGGTGAACCAATGCGAGCCGCGGCCACGGCGTCCCGCACGGTCGCGCCTGCCGGCAGCTCCACGGTGGCGACCTGGGCCTCGCCCGGCAGGGCGAAGACGACCTCAACTCGCATGCAGCTCGGCGGCGCGGCGCACGAAAGCCTCCACCATGGAGTCGGCGATGCCGTCGAATAGCGGCGCGAGCAGCCGCCCGAGCGTGCGGCTCGAAAACTCGTACTCGAGCCTGAACTCGATGCGCGAGGCGTGCTCGCCGAGCGGCACGAAGCGCCATTCGCCGTGGAAGCGCCGGAACGGCCCCTGCACCAGGCGCATGTCGATCGCCTCGCCCGGGCGGTTCTGGTTCTGCGTGGTGAAGGAGTGGCGCAGGCCGTGCAGGCCGACCGTGAGCGTGGCGCGGGTCGCGCCCGGCTTGCGCTCGTGCACCACGGCTTGCGCGCACCAGGGCAGGAACTCGGGGTAGGCCTCGATGCCGTCCACCAGCGCGTACATTTCCGCGGCGGAATGCTCGACAATCGCGGACCTAGCGATGCGCTTCATCTAATGTCCATCGTCGAAAACCGCAAAGCCTTCCACAACTACTTCATCGAGGAGCGCTACGAAGCCGGGCTCGCGCTCGAAGGCTGGGAGGTGAAGGCGATCCGCGGCGGGCGCGCCAACATCGGCGAGGCCTACGTGATGGTGCGCGGCGCGGAGCTTTTCCTGTTCGGCGCGAACATCGCCCCGCTCCCCACCGTCTCGACCCATTTCACCCCGGACCCGACGCGCACGCGCAAGCTCCTCATGCGCGCCGAGGAGATCCGGCGCCTGATCGGCAAGGTGGAGCAGCGCGGCTATACGCTGGTGCCGCTCAACCTGCATTACAGCAAGGGGCGCATCAAGCTCGAGGTCGGCCTCGGGCGCGGCAAGCTGCAGCACGACAAGCGCGCCGACAAGCGCGAGAAGGAGTGGAATCGCGAAAAGCAGCGTCTGCTACGCAGCCGCTGATTTCTTGGCCGCGGGCGCTTCGGCGAGCGCCATCCAGGTGGATACGACGGTATCCGGGTTGAGAGACATGCTGTCGATCCCCTGCTCCATCAGCCAGCGCGCCAGGTCCGGATGGTCCGAGGGTCCCTGGCCGCAGATGCCGACGTACTTGCCCTGCTTGCGGCAGGCGCGGATCGCCATGGCGAGCATCGCCTTCACCGCGGCGTCGCGCTCGTCGAAGGCGCCCGCCACCAGGCCCGAGTCGCGGTCGAGGCCGAGCGTGAGCTGCGTGAGGTCGTTCGAGCCGATCGAGAAGCCGTCGAACAGCTCGAGGAATTCGTCGGCCAGAATGGTGTTGGACGGCAGCTCGCACATCATGACGATCTTCAGGCCGCTCTTGCCGCGCTCCAGGCCGTTGTCCTTGAGAAGCTTCAGGACCTGCTGGGCTTCGCCCACCGTCCTCACGAACGGCACCATCAGCTCGACGTTGGTCAGCCCGAGCTCCTCGCGCACCTTGCGCAGCGCCGCGCACTCGAGCTCGAAGCTTTCGCGGAAATCCGGCGCGATGTAGCGCGAGGCGCCGCGGAAGCCGAGCATCGGGTTTTCCTCGTCGGGCTCATAGCGCTCGCCGCCGAGCAGCTTCTTGTACTCGTTCGACTTGAAGTCCGACAGGCGCACGATCACCGGCTTGGGCCAGAACGCCGCGGCGATGGTCGCCACGCCCTGCACCAGCTTCTCGCGGAAGAAGGTGCGCGCGTCCGGGTAGCCGCGGATTTTCTCCTCCACTTTCTTCTTCACACCGGCAGGCAACTGGTCGAACTCCAGACAAGCCCGGGGGTGGATGCCGATCTCGTTGTTGATGATGAATTCGAGGCGCGCGAGGCCCACGCCGGCGTTCGGGAGCTGCGAGAACTCGAAGGCGAGCTCCGGGTTGCCGACGTTCATCGCGATCTTGACCGGGATGCGCGGCATCTCGCCGCGCTCGCGCGTCGAGACCTCGAAGGGCAGCAAGCCCTCGAACACGTTGCCGGTGTCGCCCTCGGCGCACGACACGGTGACGGGCTGGGCGTCCTTGAGCTTGCCGGTCGCATCGCCGCAGCCCACCACCGCGGGGATGCCGAGCTCGCGCGCGATGATGGCCGCATGGCAGGTGCGCCCGCCGCGGTTGGTGACGATCGCCGCGGCGAGCTTCATGACCGGCTCCCAGTTCGGGTCGGTCATGTCGGTGACCAGCACGTCGCCCTTCTTCACGCGCGACATCTGCGAGGCGTCGGGGATCACGCGCACCGCCCCGCTGCCGATCTTGTGGCCGATCGCGCGGCCGCTCACCAGCGAGCGCGAGCTGCCCTTCAGCGCGTAGCGCTCCTCCACGTCGCGCGCGCGCGACTTGACGGTTTCCGGGCGCGCCTGGAGGACGTAGATGCGCCCGTCCACCCCGTCCTTCGCCCACTCGATGTCCATCGGGCGGCCGTAATGGCGCTCGATCGCCACGGCATAGCGCGCGAGCTCCAGCACGTCCTCGTCCTTGAGCGAGAAGGCGTGGCGCTCCTGCTCCGGGACGTCGACCGTCCGGGTCGACTTGCCGGCCTTGTCGGACGCGCCGAATACCATCTTCTGCAGCTTGGAGCCCAGGCCGCGCCGCACGATCGCCGGGCGGCCTTTCTCGAGCATCGGCTTGTGGACGTAGAACTCGTCGGGGTTCACCGCCCCCTGCACCAGGAGCTCGCCCAGGCCGTACGACGAAGTGATGAACACCACGTCGCGGAAGCCCGATTCCGTGTCGAGCGTGAACATGACGCCGGCCGCGCCGCGGTCGCTGCGCACCATCTGCTGGACTGCCGCCGACAGCGCGACCTGCGAATGCTCGAAGTCGTGGTGGGCGCGGTAGGAGATCGCCCGGTCGTTATAGAGCGAGGCGAAGACGTGCCGGATCGCCTCCAGCACGTTGTCCTCGCCGCGAATGTTGAGGTAGGTCTCCTGCTGCCCGGCGAACGACGCTTCGGGCAGGTCTTCGGCTGTGGCTGAAGAGCGCACGGCGAATGAGACTTCGCCTGAGGTTGATTTTGCAAGCTCTTGATATTTTGATCGTATCTCGCGCTCGAGATCGGCGGGGAAAGGCTGCCCGAGGATCCAGGAGCGCACCTCCGCCCCGCACTTGGCGAGCGCGTGCACGTCCTTGGGGTCGAGCTTGCGCAGGCGCTCCTCGATACGCGGGCCGAGCTCGCCGAGGAATTCGCGGAAGGCCTGCGCGGTGGTGGCGAAGCCGCCGGGCACGCGGATGCCGGCCGCGGACAGCCCGCTGATCATTTCGCCGAGCGAGGCGTTCTTGCCGCCGACCTTCTCCAGGTCGGCCATGCGCAAATCTTTAAGCCACGCTACACGCATTGTTGGGTATTTTATCGCCATGGATCAGCGCCGAACCGTCTTCTTCGTCTCGGACGGCACAGGCATAACGGCTCAGATGCTGGGCCACAGCCTGCTGACCCAGTTCGAGGACGTCGAGTTCAACCAGGTCACCCTGCCGTTCATCGACTCGACCGAGAAGGCCGAGGAATGCGTGGCGCGCATCGCCGCCGAGGCGGGCAACGGCGGCCAGCCGATCGTGTTCTCCACCCTGGTGAACGGCGACGTGCGCGCGGTGCTGCGCCAGGCGAAGGCGCTGTACATCGACTTCTTCGAGAGCTTCATCGACCCGCTGGAAGCCGGCCTGGGGATGAAGTCCAGCCACACCATCGGGCGCTCGCACAGCGCGATGGACAAGAAGGAATACCAGCAGCGCATGGAGGCGATCAATTTCGCCATGGCGCACGACGACGGCGCCTCGCACCGCGAGCTCGGCCAGGCGGACGTCATCCTGGTCGGCGTGTCGCGCAGCGGCAAGACCCCGACCAGCCTGTACATGGCGATGCAATTCGGCGTGAAGGCGGCCAACTACCCCCTGATCCCCGAAGACTTCCACCGCATGAAGCTCCCCGAGGCGCTGCGCCAGGACAAGAGCCGGCTCTACGGCCTGACCATCGCCCCCGAGCGCCTGCACGAGATCCGCAAGGAGCGCCGCCCCGGCAGCCGCTACGCCGAGCTCGACAACTGCCGCTACGAGGTCGAGGAGGCCGAGAGCATGATGCGCCGCGAGGGCATCCGCTCGATCAACTCGACCAGCAAGTCCATCGAAGAGATCGCCACCACCATCCTGCGCGAGCTGCGCATCAAGCGGCAGATCTACTGAACGTCTCGTAGAGACAAATCGCCGCGGCCGCGGCGACGTTCAGGGACTCGGTCCCCGCGGCCATCGGGATCGTGACCCGCAGCGGCACCTGGCGCAGCGTTTCCTCGCTGAGGCCCCGGCCCTCGCCGCCGAAGATCCAGCCTACCTTCCCGCTCAGGTCGGCTTCCTCGATCGGCATGCCGTCGCGCGGCACGGTACAGAGCAGGTGTCCCTTGAAGGCGTTGAGCTGCTCGCCCAGGTCGCTTTTCACCTTGATCGAGACCGCGAAATGGCCGCCCATGCCGGCGCGCAGGGCCTTCGGCGACCAAGGGTCCGCGCATGCCTTGTCCAGAACCACCCGGCCGACGCCGAACGCGGCGGCGGTCCGGACGATCGCGCCGACGTTGCGCGGGTCCTGGATGCCCTCGAGGAACACCCTCAGGGTGCTGCCCGGCTTGCGCTCGGGAATCGCGATTTCCGCCGCGACGCCCTGCGGCGTTTCGGCGTCCACGATGGAGCGGAACACGCCTTCGCTCAGCAGGACGGGCTTCAGGCTGGCGGCAACCTTTGCTTCCGGCGTGGCGAGCACCGCGATCGGCTTGCAGCCGTGCTGGAGCGCCGCCTCCAGCAGGTGCGGCCCCTCGATGAGGGCGCGCTTCTCGGCGCGCCGGTAGCGCGCGTCTTCGGCCAGCTTGCGCCAGTGCTGCACCTTGGGATTGTCTTTCGAGGTCAGTACGCTCATAGGGCGCAGGTGCGGAAGCCGCAAAACATGTCGTAGCGCTCCGGCGTGTAGAAGTTGCGAAAGCGCGGATGCGCGACGCCGGCAGGCGTAGCGAAGCTCGAGCCGCGCAGCACCTTGTGCGTGCCGAACCACGGTTCCGAATACTCCTTGTACGGATCGCGCAGGAATCCCGGGTACGGCAGGAAGGTGCTCGAGGTCCACTCCCACACGTGCCCGGTGTTCTCGAGGCCCGCCAGCGCGGCGCATTCCCACTCGGCTTCGGTCGGAAGCCGGCGCCCGGCGAACTGGCAATAAGCCTGCGCCTGCTGCCAGCTCACGTGGCGCACCGGCTCGTCGTCCGGGACCGGGATCCAGCGCTCGAAGCGCCTCACCATGCCGTCCTTGCAGTAAGGCGGTTCCGCGAACTTGCGGTACTCGCTGTACGTGACCGGCCGGCGCGCGATGCGAAACGGCTCCAGAACCACCGGGTGGCTCCACTTCTCGTTATCGAACGCGAAGCCTTCGCCGCGCGGGCTGCCCAGGCGGAACACGCCGCCGGGGCAGTCCATGTCGCCTTCGCTTTTCACCGGGGTACGCTTGTCCAGGCCCGGATACCCGAGGGTCTGCCGCGTGTAATGAAACGCCTCGGCGTGCATCAGCTCATGGCGCAGCGCGAGCTCGACGAAGTACGGATTCAGCGACGGCAGCGCCTTGACGACCCGGTCGAGCACCTCGTCACGGTAGCCGAGCGTCTCGGCGTACGAAGGAAGCGGCAAGGTCCAGCGCGTGTCGTGCGGCACGGTGGCCGAGTTGTAGAGGGCATCGGCGTTCGGCAGAATCGACGCCCGCTCCTCGGAGCCGCCCCTCAGGCACCAGAATTCCTGGAACCAGCCCACATGACCGACTTCCCAGCGCGGCGGATTGACGATCGCGAGCTTCGGCCCGAGCTCGCGCTCGCCGGACAGGTCATCGGCGAGGCGCCGGGTGTGGTCCCGCGCTGTCCGGAGCCGGGAAGCGAGCTCTTGCATGGACCCCGAGTCTAGCGAATGAGAATCGCCCTCGTTACGCCCGCGGGGCCCGGAACGCGGAACGGCAACCGCCATACCGCGCTGCGCTGGGCCGCGTTCCTGAGGGCGGCCGGCCACACGGTATCCCTGTCGGTGGAATGGCCGGGCGACCGGGCTGACCTGATGCTGGCGCTGCACGCGCGCCGCAGCCACTCGTCGATCAAGGCCTTTCCGGGTGTGCGCGTCGTGGCCCTCACGGGTACGGACGTCTACCGCGATATCCGCACGTCAGCCGAGGCTTGGCAATCGCTCGAGCTCGCCGATCGCCTCATCACGCTGCAGCCTAAGGCCGCCGATCAGCTGCCGTCGCGCCTGCGGCGCAAGGTGCGCGTGGTGGTGCAAAGCTCGGGCACCCGGCTGCGCCACGCCCCGGTGCGCAAGTTCCGCGTCTGCGTGATCGGCCACCTGCGCGAGGAAAAGGACCCGCTGCGCATCCTCGCCGCCCTGCCCCACATCGACGCCGACATCGAGGTCATTCACCTCGGCGCACCCCTCGATCCCAAGCTCGTGCCGCGCACCGACGATCCGCGCTACCGCTGGCTCGGCAGCGTGCCGCACGCACGCGCGCTCAAGTGGCTCGCTTCCAGCCACGCCATGGTGATCAGCTCGCGCATGGAAGGCGGCGCCAACGTGGTGTGCGAAGCCCTGCGCATCGGCGTGCCGGTCCTCGCCTCGCGCATCTCGGGAAACCTCGGGCTGCTCGGCAGCGGCTACGGCGGTTATTTCCCGGTCGGGGACGAGCGCGCCCTAGCGCGGCTCATCACCCGGGCGGTCAACGACCGTTCGTTCTATCGACGACTCGAGAAATCCGTGAACCGGCTCCGCTCCATGGTTTCCCCGCAAGCCGAGGCACGTGCCCTGCTCGCCGCGCTCAAAGGCCTGACAGCCACTCGGCCGTAACCGCGGCGATTTCGGGATAGTCGCGCGCGCGAAAGCTGTGCGTCGCGCCTTCCAGCCAGTGCATGCGCCAGGACAACTTCTCGAGCGCCTTCTCCATGAGATCGCGCCGGCAAAGCTCGTCGCGCGTGCCGTTGAAGCACAGCACCGGCACCCGGATGTCCGCGAGATGCGCATCGCGCAGCTTCTCGGGCTTGCCCGCGGGATGGAGCGGATAGGCGAAGAGCAGCAACCCGTCGCACCGGAAGCCATCGGCGGCGAGCATCGAGGCGGCGCGCCCGCCCATGGAGCGCCCGCCGATCAGCAGCTTGCCTTTGCCTCTCGCCTTTTCAACGGTCGCGGCGATCGATTCCTTCAACACCGGCATGCGATCGGGGATCTTCGCGCCCTTCTCGCGGTATGGGAAATCGAAGCGCACCACTTCCATGTGCGGCTCGAGCGCGTTCGCGAGCGCCAGCATGCCGCGGTCATCCTTGTGCCCGCCCGCGCCGTGGGCGCAGACGAAAACCGTCACCTCAGGCTTGCCGAGCCTTTGGCTCGGCGGAGATCTTGCGCACGAATTGCAGCGAGGCCGCGCGGATCTCTTCTTCGGTCGCGGGCGGCTCGAAGTTGAAGAGCGTCTTGATGCTGCGGCACATGGGAATTCCTCCTTAGCGGGCGAGCAGCGCGACGAGCGCGACGGCGAGCGCGATGACCGACAAGCCCAGGGCCGAGGCGGCCAGGATGCGCGCGCGGCTCAAGTTCGCCTCCGCAAGCGCGGCGGCCTGCTCGAGCGCGGCCACGGTGGTCTGCAGCTGCGTGGCAAGGTCCTTGATGTTCACGCCGTTCTGCAGCACCGCGGACTGCAGCTCGGCGATCTGCTGCTGGACGGTCGAGCCGTCCTGCGCGGGCTTGCGGGTGAATACCGGCTTTGCGGCCGCGACGATGTCGCCGACGTGGGGCAGAACCGCTTTCAGCGCGGGGATGAACCAACCAGCCATGGTTAACTCTACTCAATCACGTGAAAGCGCTCCAGCCGCCCATTGAGCCCATGCTGGCCAAGCTCGCCGGCGAGCTGCCGGCGGGCGATTACCTGTACGAGCCGAAGTGGGACGGTTTTCGCGCGGTGGTGTTTCGCGGCGACAAGGACCTCTACATCCAGAGCCGCGACTCGCGCCCGCTCGACCGCTACTTCCCTGAGCTGCACGAAGCCCTGCTCGAGCGCCTGCCGGCCAATTGCGTGGTGGACGGCGAGATCGTCATCGCCACGGCGGGCGGCCTTGACTTCGACGCGCTGCAGCTGCGCTTGCATCCCGCCGAATCGCGCGTTGCCAAGCTTGCCCGCGAGACCCCTTCGTCCTTCGTTGCGTTCGATGTGCTGTTCTGGAAGAAGGACCTGCGCACCGCGCCGCAGGCGGAGCGTCGCGAAGCCCTGGAGAAGCTGTTGGCGAAAGCCGAACCTCCGCTATACCTGACGCCGGCGACGCACGACCGGAAGATCGCACTGGACTGGCTCCATCGCTTCGAGGGCGCGGGCCTCGACGGCGTGATCGCCAAGCCGCTCGCCTCGCCCTACCTGCCCGGCAAGCGCGCCATGATCAAGGTGAAGCATGCGCGCACCGCGGAGTGCGTGGTAGCGGGATTTCGCTGGCACAAGAGCGGCAAAGACGCGGTCGGCTCGCTGCTGCTCGGCCTCTATGACGACGAGGGCGTGCTGCAGCATGTCGGCGTGACGTCGGCCTTCGCCATGGCGATGCGCAAGCAGCTCGTGAAGGAGCTAGCCCCGCTGCGCGTCGAAATGGATAAGCATCCCTGGAAACATCATGGCATCGAGGCGCAGAGCCGCTGGAGCGCCGGCAAGGACCTGTCGTGGGAGCCGCTGCGCATCGAGCGCGTGTGCGAGGTGAAGTACGACCATATGCAAGGCGACCGCTTCCGCCACGCCGCCCTCTTCCTGCGCTGGCGCCCGGACAAGCAGCCGCGCGATTGCCGCTACGACCAGCTCGAGGTCACCAGGCCCTACGAGCTCGGGCGCATCTTTCGCCGCGAGGGCTGAACGCGCGGCGGCTCGGCGTCCATCTTGCGGTAATGCGGGGGCCATGGCGCATCGCCCTGCCCCTGCTTCTCGAACAGATCCAGGAGAGGCTCGATGGAGCCGGGCCTGCCGTCGATGCCGGCATGTAAGTCGCCGAGCTTCTTGAAGCGCGGGAGCATGCTCACGAGCGTGAAGTCGCCCGGCTCGCAATCGGGCACTTCGTCCCACGCGAGCGGCGCGGACACGGTGGCGTCCGGCGTCGGGCGCACCGAGTACGCGGCGGCGACGGTGCGGTCCTTGGCGTTCTGGTTGTAGTCGACGAACACGCCGTGGCGCTCTTCCTTCCACCACTTGCTGGTGGCGAGCTTCGGGGCGCGGCGCTCCACCTCGCGCGCCAGCGCGAGCGCGGCGCGGCGCACTTCGTCGAAGGTCCAGCGCGGATGGATGCGCACGTAGATGTGCAGGCCACGCTTGCCGGATGTCTTGGGCCAGCCGATCAACCCAAGGCTGGAAAGAGTTTCTTGAACTACGGCTGAAACCGCCTTGACTTGCGCCCACTTCACGCCCGGAACCGGATCGAGATCGACGCGCAGCTCGTCGGGATGCTCGAGATCCTCGGCGCGCACCGGGTGCGGGTGGAGCTCCAGGCACGCGAGGTTGGCCATCCACGCGAGCGCGGCGGCGTCGCGCGGCACGAGCTCCTCGGCCGCGCGGCCGGAGGGAAAGCGCAGCTCGACCACTTCCACCCAGGGCGGGCGGCTTTTCGGCGCGCGCTTCTGGTAGAAGAACTCGCCCTCGATGCCGTCGGGGTAGCGCACCAGCATGTTGGGACGCCCGCCCGCGCCGCGCAGCGCGCCCTCCGCGACCGCGACGTAGTAGCGCGCGAGGTCGAGCTTGGTGTGCCTGGGCTTCGGGAACAGCACTTTGCCGGGGTTCGAGATCGCCACCTCGCGCCCCGCCACGCGCAGGATTTCGCTCGCTACTTTTGCCGTAGGGCGGCGCGCGTATCGCGCAGGAGCGTGCGCACCAGGTCGACGTGCGGCGAGGCTTCGCGCGCGGCGAACACGTCGGCGTACTGGCGCTTGAGGCGCCTGGCGCGGTACTCGAACTCGTCCAGGCGCTTCGCCATGTTGGTGAGCCGCATGGCCTCGCCGTACAGCCGATAGGCGCGCACGCGCAGCGGCTCGGTCATCTCGAACAGGTTGCCCTGGAAGAACACCCTGACCGCGTGGAAGCTGCGCCGGTGGATCTCGCAGGGGCCCAGGCGCCCCACCGCCTCGAGATGCTCGGCGGTCGCGTAGCCCTTGTGCTGGTCGAAGCCGTACTGCGGAAAGCGATCGTGCAGCGCGCACATCTCGGCGTCGCGCGCGGTCTTGGCGAGGATCGAGGCGGCCGAGATCGGCTTGTGCGTCGCGTCGCCGTCCACGATGGCGCGCGCCGCGCACGGCAGGTCGGGGCACATGTTGCCGTCGATGAGCGCTTGTCCAGGTTTTACTCTTAGTGATTCAACTGCACGGCGCATGGCGAGGAGCGAGGCGCGCAGGATGTTGATGCGGTCGATCTCCTCGACCGTCGCATACGCCACCGCCCAGGCGATGGCGCGCTCCTTGATGCGCTCGGCGAGCACGGCGCGCCGCTCGGGGGTCAGCACCTTGGAATCGGCGAGCCCGTTCACGCGCCGCGCGGGGTCGAGGATCACCGCCGCGGCGTACACCGGGCCGGCGATCGGTCCGCGGCCCGCCTCGTCCACGCCGCAGACCAGGCTATCGATTCGCCACCTCCAGCACCGCGCGCGCGGCCTTCTCGGCGGCGTCCTGGCGCAGCAGGTGGTGGAACTCGCGGAAGCGCTCGATCTGGCGGCGCTGCGCCGCGGTGTCGCGCAGCAGCGTGAGCAGCGCGCCGGCGAGCGCCGCCGGGTTGGCCTCGTCCTGGATCAGCTCGGGCACCAGCTTCTCCCCGGCCAGCACGTTGGGCAGGCCGATATAGGGAAGATAGGCCATCGAGCGCATCAGCAGCCATGATATCTGCGACTGGCGGTAGGTGATCACCATCGGCGTCTTGTAGAGCGCCGCCTCGAGGGTCGCGGTGCCGCTTCCCACCAGCGCGAGGTCCGCGGCCTCGAGCGCCTCGTGCGAGTGCCCGAACAGCAGCGTGAGCGGCAGATCGGTGCGCTGCTCCTCGTGCAGCGCGCGCTCGAACATGTCGCGCGTGTCGCGCGTCGCGGTCGGGCAGACGAAGTGCACGTCGTGCACTTCCTGGCGGAAGCGGTGCGCGGCGAGCACGAAGGCCTGCGCCATGTAGTGCAGCTCGGAGCGGCGGCTGCCCGGCAGCAGCGCGACGATCAGCTTGTTCGCGGGCAGGCGCAGCGCGGCGCGCGCCTCGAGCTTCTTCGGCTCCATCGGGATCAGGTCCGCGAGCGGATGGCCGACATAGGTGACCGGCACGCCGATCTTCTCGTAGAGCGGCGCCTCGAACGGGAACATGACGAGGATGCGGTTCACCGAGCGCGCGACACGGTGCACGCGCCAGCCGCGCCAGGCCCAGACCTGGGGGCTCACGTAGTGCACCGCCGGGATGCCGGCCTCCTTGAGCTTGCGTTCCACGCCGAGGTTGAACTCGGATGCGTCGACGCCGACATACACGTCCGGGCGCTCGGCGATCAGCGAGCTGATGAGGCGCCGGCGGATCGCCATGATCTCGCGGTAGTGGCTCACCACCTCGGCGTAGCCGCGCACCGAGAGCTTGTCCATCGGGTAGTGCGACTCGAAGCCGAGCGCCTGCATGCGCGGACCGCCGATCCCGGCGAACAGCGTCGGGTTGCGGCGCGCCTTGATGGCGGCGATGAGCGAGGCGGCGATCTGGTCGCCCGAGGCCTCGCCGGCCACCATGGCGACGCGCAGGAGCTCGCCCACTACCGGATGATGCCGCGCTTACTTCGCGCGATGAAGTCCACGATGTGCTGCACCTCGGGACATTCCGTGGCCTGCTGCTGGAGCGCGGCCACGGCCTCTTCCAGGCCCAGGCCCTTGCGATAGAGCGTCTTGTACGCGCGCTTGAGGCTCTGGATGGTTTCGTAGGAAAAGCCGCGGCGCTTGAGGCCCTCCTTGTTGATGCCGTAGGGCTGCGCCATGTTTCCCTGCGCCATCACGTACGGCGGCAGGTCTTGCGACAGGTAGGTCATCATGCCCGTAAAGGCGTGATCGCCGATATGCACGAACTGGTGCACGAACGTGTTGGCGCCGAAGATCACCCAGTCGCCGACCGTCACGTGGCCGGCGATCTGCGCGAGATTCGCGAAGATGGTCCTGTTGCCGACCTGGCAGTCGTGCGCGAAGTGCACGTAGGCCATGATCCAGTTCTCGTTGCCGAGCCGGGTGACGCCCGCGTCGCTCGCCGTGCCGCGGTTGATGGTCACGAACTCGCGGATCACGTTGTCGTCGCCGATCTCCACGCGCGTCGGCTCGCCGGCGTACTTCTTGTCCTGCGGCGGCGCGCCGATCGAGGAGGAATGCCAGATCCTGTTGCGCCGGCCGATGCGCGTATGGCCGTCGAGCACCACGTGCGCGCCGATCCAGGTCCCCTCGCCCACCTCGACGTGCTCGCCGATCACCGAGCAGGGCCCGACCTCGACGTCGGCGGCGAGCCGCGCCGCGCGGTGCACGATCGCGCTGGGATGGACCTTGGCCATCAGGCCGGGCGCACCGAGCAGAGAATCGTCGCTTCGGCGACCACCGCGCCGCCGACGCGCGCCACGCAGGCGAACTTGCCGATGCCGCGCAGCGCGCGCTCGAAGATCACCTCGAGCTCGAGCTGGTCGCCGGGCACCACCGGCTTCTTGAAGCGCGCGTTGTCGATGCCGACGTAGTAGTAGACCGAGTCTTCCCGTCCCTTCTCGAACGCGAGCACCCCGGCGGCCTGCGCCATCGCCTCGAGGATCAGCACGCCCGGCATGATCGGCCGCCCCGGGAAATGGCCCTGGAAGTGCGGCTCGTTCGCCGAGACGTTCTTCAGCGCCACGATGCGCTTGCCGGGCTCGATCTCCTTCACCCGGTCGATCATCAGCACCGGGTAGCGCTGCGGCAGGCGCTTCAGGATCTCGTAGATGTCCTTCTCAACCATCCTTTTTCCCCTTGGTCTTGGCCTTGCCCAGGCGGCGCAGCTGCGCGGCGTTGCGGCGCCAGGCCTCGTGCTCGTCGAACGGATAGAAACCGGTATAGGTGCCCGCCTTGGTGAGCGAGCGCGAGATCAGCGTGCCCGCCGAGACGTGCACGCGGTCCGCGATCGTGATGTGGCCGTGGATCATGGCCGCGCCGCCGATCGTGCACTCGCGCCCGATGGTGGCGCTGCCGGCGATGCCGACGCAGCCCGCCACCGCGCTGTGCGCGCCGATGCGCACGTTGTGGCCGACCTGCACCTGGTTGTCGATCTTCACGCCTTCCTCGATCACCGTGTCGTCGAGCGCGCCGCGGTCGATGGTGGTGTTGGCGCCGATCTCGACGTCGTCGCCGATGCGCACCGCGCCGATCTGCGGGAGCTTGATCCAGCGCCCGTCCTCGCGCGCCCCGCCGAAGCCGTCGGCGCCGATGACCGCTCCCGCATGGACAATAATTCTTTTCCCCAAAATACATCCAGGGTAGATCACGACGCGCGGATAGAGGCAGCTGCCGTCGCCGATCGCCACGTCGTCGCCGATCACGCAACCGGCGCCGATGGACACGCCTTCTCCCAGGCTCGCTTTCGGGGAAACCACCGCCGAGGGGTGCACGCCCGGCGCCTGGCTGACCACCGGGTTGAAGAGCTGCGACACGCGCGCGAAGTAAGCGTACGGATTATCGGTCACGATGCGCGGCAGCTTGGTGAGCTTCTCGCTGTCGGGTCCGAGGATCAGCGCGGCCGCGCGGGTTTGCGAGAGAAGCGCAAGAAGTTTTTTCGAATTGAAGAACGCGATCTGGCCGGCGCCGGCGCGCTCGAGCGAGCCGACCTGGCGGATCGGGGTCTGCGGGTCGCCGACGACGCGGCCGCCGAGGCGCGATGCGATCTGCCCGAGCGTCAGCGGCTCCGGCATGCCTTCACTTGGCGGGCGGCTTGCCTTCCAGCGCCTTGATCACCTTGTCGGTGATGTCGATGCGCGGGCTGACGTAGGCCGGCATCTCCTGGAAGATGATGTCGAACTTCTCCTGCTCCGCGATCTGGCGGATCACGCGGTTCGCCTGCTCGACGACCTGCGCGAGCTCCTCGTTGCGACGCTGGTTCAGGTCCTCGCGGAACTCGCGCTGCTTCCTCTGGAACTCGCGGTTGAGCTCGCCGAACTCGCGCTCCTTGCCGCGGCGCTGGCTCTCGCTCATGGTCATCGCGTCCTTGTCGAGCTCGGCCTGCATGCGCTTCAGCTGGTCGGCGATGCCGGCCAGCTCGCGGTCGCGCTTCTGGAACTCGGCCTCGATCTTCTTCTGCGCGCGCACCGCGGGCACCGAGTCGCGCAGGATGCGCTCGGTGTGCACGAAGCCGAACTTGCCGCTCGGGGCCGCGGCGGGCGCCTGCGCCGCGGCCGGAAGCGCCAGCGCGGCGAGCAACGCGGCGAGAAAAGTGTTCTTCATTAGAAGCCCGTTCCGAACGTGAATTGTAACTGCTGGCTCCGGTCCCCGTCTTTGGCGTTGAGCGGATGCGCCCAGGACAGGCGCAGCGGGCCCATCGGCGAGGACCAGAACAGCGCGATGCCGGTGGCGTAGCGCAGCTCGCCGAAATCGATGTGGCGGGCGTACACCTGCCCGCCGTCGAGGAACGCGGCGAGGCGCAGCGAGCGGTCCTGCTCCGCCCCCGGCATCGGGAACAGCACCTCGGCGGTGCCGATGAACTTGCGGTTGCCGCCGGTCGCGTTGCCGAGCTCGTCCAGCGGTCCGAGCGAGAACGAGCGGTAGCCGCGCACCGAGCCGGGACCGCCGCCGAAGTAGTTCTTGAAGAACGGCAGCGGCTGCCCGCCGTAGCCGCCGGCGAAGCCGATTTCGCCGCCGAGGTGCAGCGTGAGCAGGCGCGAGAGCGGCCGGTACCACTGGTGCTGGTAGCCCAGCCGGTAGTACTGCAGGTCGCCGCCCGCCAGCTCGGTCGAGGCGCGCAGGTAGGTGCCCGACGTGGTGGTGATCACGCTGTCGCGCGTATCGCGCGTCACGCCGGCGGTGCCCGAGCCGTAGGTGTACTTGTCGCCGAACTGGCTGACGAAGTTGATGTAC
>DASVFV010000025.1:0-25514 GCA_036379875.1 Burkholderiales bacterium
TTGACCGCGGCGGCGAGCTTGCGCTTGCGCTCGGCGGTCGGCTTTTCGTAGTACTCCCTGGAACGAAGCTCGGTCAGCAGGCCGGTTTTCTCGACGGTCCTCTTGAAGCGGCGCATCGCCACTTCGAAGGGCTCGTTTTCCTTGACGCGTACAGTCGGCATGAAATCCCAGGGGCTCGAAAAGGGGTCGAATTGTATCAGAATGAACGCCTTGCTCGTCCTCGGCATCGAGACGTCCTGCGACGATACCGGCGTGGCGCTGTACGACAGCCGCGCCGGCAAGCTCGTCGCGCACGCGGTCCACACGCAGGCTGCCATGCACCAGGCCTACGGCGGGGTGGTGCCGGAGCTCGCCTCGCGGGACCACATTCGCCGCCTCGTGCCGCTGACCCGCCGGGTGCTCGACGGCCAGCGCATCGACGGCATCGGCTATACAGAGGGACCGGGGCTCGCCGGCGCGCTGTTAGTGGGTGCTTCTTTCGCGCACGGCCTCGCGCTTTCGCTCGGGGTGCCCGCCGTCGGAATCCATCACCTCGAGGGGCACCTGCTCTCCCCGCTCCTGTCCGCGAACCGGCCCGATTTCCCGTTCGTCGCGCTGCTCGTCTCCGGCGGCCACACCCAGCTCATGCGGGTGGACGGAGTGGGGACCTACGTGCTGCTCGGCGATACGCAGGACGACGCCGCCGGCGAGGCGTTCGACAAGACGGCACAGCTGCTCGGCCTCGGCTACCCCGGCGGACCGGCGCTCTCCAAGCTAGCCGAATCGGGCAAGCCGGGCCGCTACCGCCTGCCGCGGCCGATGCTGGCGAGCGGACTGGACTTCAGCTTCTCGGGGCTCAAGACCGCCGTTCTCACCATCGTCAGGAACGAGAACCCCGACCACGCCGACCTGGCGCGCGCATTCGTCGACGCCATCGTGGAAGTGCTGGTCGCCAAGTGCGTGCGCGCGCTGGAGACCACCGGCCTTACGCGCCTCGTGGTCGCGGGCGGCGTCGGAGCGAACAAGCAGCTGCGCGCCGCGCTCAATGCCGAAGCCGGCCGGCGCGGCTTCGACGTGTTCTACCCGGAGCCCGAGCTGTGCACCGACAACGGCGCGATGATCGCGTTCGCCGCCGCGTTAAGGCTGCAGCAACCTGCTTCGCAGGCGCACGGCTTCACGGTGAAGCCGCGCTGGGATCTGACGGGCTAGCCTTCTTCGCGCCGATGCGCGGCTCGGTGCCCGCGACGAGCCGCGAGATGTTGGCGCGGTGGCGCCAGGCCAGGAACGCCGACATCACGGCGACGAAGAACGCGCTCTTCAGGTCAAGAAGGAACGCCGTGGCGAGCGGCGCGAAGAGCGCCGCGACCAGCGCCGCGAGCGACGAGTAGCGCACCGCGAAGGCGATGACGATCCAGGTCGCGATGGTGCCGAGGCCGACGCGCCAGTCGAGCGCGAGCAGCACGCCGGCCGCGGTCGCCACGCCCTTGCCGCCCTGGAAGCGGTGGAACACCGGGTAGAGGTGGCCGAGGAACGCGGCGAGGCCGACCGCGGCGAGCTCGCCGGTGAAGTACGAAGCGAGCCACACCGCCACGCCGCCCTTCGCGCTGTCGCCGATCAGCGTGAGCGCCGCCGCGAGCTTGCTGCCGCTGCGCAGCACGTTGGTGGCGCCCGGGTTCTTCGAGCCGTAGCTGCGCGGGTCGGGCAGCCGCATCAGCCAGCTCACCGCGATCGCGAAGGACACCGAGCCGAGCAGGTAGGCGGCGACGATCGCAAGAGCGGTCTGCATCAGCGGCCGATTCTATAGAATCGAGCGACCATGGACGCGATCGTCATCCGCGACCTGCGCGTCGAGACGCGCATCGGCATCCACCGGCGCGAGTATCACGTGCTGCAGACCGTCTCTATCGACCTCGAGATCGGCGTGCCCGGCGCCACGGTGTTCACGAGCGACAAGGTCTCCGACACCATCGACTACGAGCAGGTGGCGCTGCGCATCAAGGCGCTCGCCTCGAGCCAGCACTTCCGCCTGGTCGAGACCTTCGCCGACCGCATCGCCTCGCTGCTGATGGACGATTTCGGCGCGCCATGGGTGAAGGTGAGCGCGGCCAAGCTCGGCATCCTGGCCAACGCCAAGTTCGTCGGCGTCACGATAGAGCGACGTCGACCAGGGTGAGCTCGAGCGCGCGCGCAAGATCCGCGCTCTTCAGCTTCACCAGCAGGCCGCGCCGCCCAGCGTTGATATAGAGCTCCTCGAGCTCGAGGATCGAGCGCTCGGCGTACACCGGCACGCGCCTCTTGGTGCCGAACGGCGAGGTGCCCCCGACCTGGTAGCCGGTATGGCGTTGCGCGGTCTCGGGCTTGCACGGCTCGATGGACTTGCGCCCGGCCTGGCGCGCGAGATTCTTTGTCGACACCGTGCGGTCGCCGTGCATCAGCACGATGAGCGGCTTGCGCGCCTCGTCCTCCATGACGAGCGTCTTCACGATGTGGTGCTCCGGCACGCCGAGCGCGCGCGCCGGCACCTCGGTGCCGCCATGCTCGACGTACTCGTACTCGTGCTCGGTATAGGCGATGCCGCGCGCCTTGAGAAACGACGTCGCCGGCGTCATCCGCGTGGATGGTGCTTGGCGTGCAGCGCCTTCAGCCGCTCGCGCGCCACATGCGTGTAGATCTGCGTGGTAGAGATGTCGGCATGGCCGAGCAGGAGCTGCACCACGCGCAGGTCCGCGCCGTGGTTGATGAGGTGCGTGGCGAACGCGTGACGCAGCACGTGCGGCGAGAGCTTCTTGCCCGGAATCGCGCGCGCGCCGTAGCGGCGGATCAGATGCCAGAACGCCTGGCGCGTCATGCCGCCGCCGCGGGAGGTGATGAACAGGGTGTTCGATTTCCCGTTCCTGGTCTTCAGATACTTCGAGATCCAGTCGGCTGCTTCCTCGCCGAGCGGGACCAGCCGCTCCTTCGACCCCTTACCCATCGCGCGCAGCACGTTCGCGTCCAGGTTCACTTCGAACGTCTTTAGCGCGACGAGCTCGGACACGCGCAGCCCGGTCGCGTAGAGCGTCTCGAGCATCGCGCGGTCGCGCAGGCCGAGCGGCGTCGCGGTGTCCGGCGCGGCGAGCAGCGCCTCGACGTCGGCCTCCGAGAGCGACTTCGGAAAGCGCGGCGCGCGCTTGGGCGGATCGAGCTTGAGCGTCGGGTCCGCCTTTACGTGCCGCTCGCGCAGGCAGTAGCGGTAGAAGCGCTTCAGCGTGGAGACGCGCCGCGCGGCGCTGGAAGCGCGGCCCTTGCGCGAGCCGAGGAACGAAAACAGGTCTTCTTCTTCGGCTTTCAGGAGATCTTTCTTGAGAAAAGACGAGAACTGCTCGAGGTCCGCGCGGTACGAGGCGATGGTATTGCGCGAAAGCCCGTCCTCCAGCCAAAGCGCGTCGCAGAACGCGTCGAGCAGGCGGGCGCTCATTTTTGTCTTTATGGCTTCAGCTCGAATTCGGGCGCCTCGTGGTTCAGCAGCCAACGCTTCGCCTCCAGAAGGTAGCCGCCGGTCGCGTGGCCGAAGCCGCCGATGCCGTCGGCCGCCACCACGCGATGGCATGGGATGACGATCGGCAGGCGGTTCTCGCCGCAAGCCTGGCCGATATCGCGCGCCGTTACGGAAAATGAGGCGCCGAGCTCCTTCGCGATCTCGCCGTAGGTGCGCGTGCGGCCGCGCGGAATGGCGCACATCGCATCCCACACCCCGCGCTCGAGCGGCGTGCCTTCGATCTTCACCGGGAAATCGAACCTCGCGTCCGGATCGTCGCGGTAGCGCTCGAGCTGCCTCGCCGCCTCTTCGGCAACGGCATTTCCCGCCTTGACGGGCAAAACGCTTGCGGGCAGATAACGGATCTCGACCACATGCTCGCCGCGCGTGCGCACACCGAGCTTGAACTTCGGAAATTCGATTACGGCGTCGAACACAGCTTCTCGATCTGCGCGAGGAGGTCGTCGGGCACCTCGATGCCCTTGCGCGCCGCCGCTTCCGCGGCAAAGCGCCGCGCGCCGGGCAGGCGCACTTCCGGGTCTGCGAGCATCGTGGCCACGATCGTTTCTATCCGCTCGGCGAATTTTTCGCTTCCCGAAAGTTGCGCGCCGTCGATGGCGATGAAAGCCTGGCCGATGCGCGGCTTGTTGCCCTCCTCGCTGAAAAAGGAATCCGCCTCGGGGCCGATTGCCGCGCCGGTGAGCGAGGCGCAGATCAGCTCGAACATGAGCGCGAGCATCGCGCCCTTCGCGCCGCCGATCGGGAACAGGCTGCCGTGCTCGATCGCTTCCTTCGGATCGGTGGTCGGCTTCCCGTTGCGGTCGAGCGCCCAGCCTTCCGGGATGCGCTCGCCGCGCTTCATCGCCATCATGATGCGGCCGCGCACCACGGTGGTGAGGGCGAGGTCGATGACCAGCGGATCCTTGCCCTTGCGCGGGAACGCGGCGGCGACCGGGTTGGTGCCGAACAGCGGCTTCTTGCCGCCCCACGGCGGGATCGCGGCGGGCGAGTTGGTGAAGCCGAAGCCCGCCATGCCGGCGCGCGCGATCTGCTCCACGTGGATGCCGAGCACGCCGACGTGCGCGCTGTTGCGGATGCCGGCGAAGGCGATGCCATTTCGCCGCGCGCGCTGGATCACCTCCTCCACGGCCCATTGCGCCGACACGTAGGGCAGGCCGTCACGGTTGTCGATCAGGCAGGACGCCGCCCGGTCGGCAATGATGGCGGGCTGCGCGGCGCCGTCGGCGCGCCCGCGGCGCAGCATCCCGCAATAGAACGGCACGCGCGACATGCCGTGGGTCGGCAGGCCCTGCGCCTCGGCGCGAACCAGGTGGCGCGCCGCCGCCTCGGCCATCTTAGAATTTGCCCCTGCTTTTTCGAGCGCGGTTCGCGCCAGGCGATGTAGTTCCTGCATGTCTTTCTTCACAGCGAGGATTCTAGGCCATGGGAAAAATGATCGAATTGAAGGCGTCGGACGGCCACAAGCTTGCCGCGTACCGCGCCGATCCGGCGGGCAAGCCGCGCGGCGCCATCGTGGTGATCCAGGAAATCTTCGGCGTCAACAGCCACATCAAGGCCGTCACCGACGGCTTCGCCGCCGACGGCTACGTCGCGATCGCGCCGGCGATGTTCGACCGCGTGCAGCGCGGCTACGACACCGGCTACTCGCCGCCGGAGATCGAGGCCGGGCGCGCCATCATGCAGAAGATCGACTGGGCGAAGGCGCTGGTCGACGTCGACGCGGCGGTGGCCGAGGCGAAGAAAGTCGGCAAGGTGGGCATCGTCGGCTACTGCTGGGGCGGCACGGTAGTGTGGCGCGCCGCGTCCAAAACTGCGGGCTTGGCCGCGGCAGTGCCCTATTACGGCGGCGGCATGCCGAACTTCATCAACGAGAAGCCCAAGGTTCCGGTGATGGCGAACTTCGGCGAGCTCGACCAGTCGCCCACGCTCGAGCAGGCCAAGGCCATCGCCAAGGCGCATCCCGAGATCACCGCGCACTACTATCCGGGCGCCGGCCACGGCTTCAACTGCGACCACCGCGGCTCCTACAACAAGGAAGCTTCGAAGCTCGCGCGCGAGCGCACGCTAGAGTTTTTCCGCAAGCACGTGGGCTAGAACCGAACCGTTATTCGGTGTCGGCGTCGGGCCCGAACAAGGCGCGCCGGAAGCGCGCCTTGAGCAGCGCCCCCTCGCGCGGCGGCAGCACGAGGGGGATCTTCTCGGGCTGGACTTTCACCGCGCAGAAGTTCGGGCCCTTCGCCGAATGGATCGCGCTTTTCACCTTCTCGAATTCCAATACATTGAAACCGCAGGCCTGCGCCACGCCGTTGAGATCGACGCCGTGCGCGGTATGCGTGTGTTGCATACCGGTCTCGCCATAACGCTCGTTGTCGATCACCACCACGGTGAGGTTGGCCGGTTTCTGCACGCCGATCGTGGCGAGCGCGCCGAGACCCATGAGCGCCTCGCCATCGCCGGTGACCACCAGCACGCGGCGCTTGGGCTGCGCGAGCGCGAGGCCGAGGCCCATCATGGCCGCCTGCCCCATCGCGCCCCACATGGGAAACGTGAGCGGCGAATCGCCTGCGGCGGTGCAGTCCCACGCGGTCGAGCCGAGACCGGCGACTACGAGAAGATCCTTACGGTTGGAAAGCAGTTTTTTGACTGCGTCTCTACGCTTCATTTCGCCGCCTGCTCCTGGAAGCTCTTGATGCCGATCAGGCGCTGCGAGATGAGCACCGCGACCGATGCATAGCTGTTGTACGCGAGGCGCAGCGCCGCGTTCACCACCGGGCCGACCTCGTCGGCTTTTTCCGCGTAGTGCACGACCGTGCCCATCGCCTCGAGCACCGGGCGCACCGCCTGGCCCATCGGCACCTGCCAGGGATTGAACTCGCCCTGCTCGCCGCGCATCGTCACGAGCGTGACGAGCGGGAAGCGGCACTCGCGCACCATGCCGAGCGTGTTGACGATGTTGCCCACGCCGCTCGACTGCATGAGGAGCGCGGTCTTCTGCCCGCCGAGCCAGGCGCCGGCAGCGAGGCCGATGCCCTCCTCCTCCGTGCTCAGCACCACCGCGCGCATCTTCTTGTCGGCCTGGCAGAGCTCGATCAGGCGCTTGTGCCCGGCGTCGGGCACGTAGCCGACCAGGCGGATGCCGGCGCCCGACAGCTCGCGGTGGATGTCTTCAGGCCACATGGCGAAGCAGCGTCTGCCCGGGCGCGACGCGCGTGAACGAAACCGGCTTCATGGACACCTCGCCGTTCCGGACGCTCGTAAAGGCCGACTGCTCGAGCGCCCCGGTTTCGGGAAAGTCGGAGCGGAAATGCGCGCCGCGCGAATCGCGCCGCGCGATGGCGGCCGCGGCGATCGCGCGGCTCACCGCAAGCAAGCTCTTGAGATTCAGCCAGTCGTGCCACGTGAGGTTGAACGCGCGGTGCGGCGTGACCGACGCCGCGTCCAGCTCGGCGTCGAGCGCGGCGAGCTCGCCCTGTGCGCTCTGCAGGCCGGCGGCGTCGCGGATGATGCCGACCTTCTCCCACATGAGCTCGTAGAGGGCCTCGCGCACGGTTTCGATGTTCATTGATTTTTTATTTTTGAAAGGCAATTCACAGGCCGCAACGGCGGCATCGATCGCCGCGCGATCGGGCTCGCGATGTCCCTGGTTGCGCACCCACGCCGCCATGGCGTCGCCGGCCACCGCGCCGAACACCGTGGAGTTGGCGACGCCGTTGCCGCCCAGCCGGTTGGCGCCGTGCACGCCGCCCGAGTCTTCGCCGGCGACGAACAGGCCCGGCAGCGTGGTGGTGCAGTCGGGTGCGAACTCCACGCCGCCCATCATGTAGTGCGCGGTCGGCACGACCTCCACCAGCCCGCCGGCGAGGTCGAAGCCGCAGTCGGCGCAGCGCTCGACCATGCCCTTGAACTGCCGCGTCACTTCCGCGGGGCCGAGGTGCGCCATCGAGATGTAGAGGCCGCCGTGCGGCGTCGGGCTCTTCTTCAGCTCCGAGAACATCGCGCGCGACACCACGTCGCGCGTCGCGCGCTCGGCCTTCGGGTCGTAGCGCGGCATGAAGCGCTCTTTCGCGCCGTTCAGGAGGTAGCCGCCCGACCCGCGCAGGCCCTCCTCGAGCACCGTGCCGGTCATGCGCGTGTGCGTGCCGGCGAGGAGCCCGGTCGGATGGAACTGCACCATCTCCATGTCGCGCAGCGCGAGCCCGGCGCGCATCGCCATGGCGAGGCCATCGCAAGTCTTGTCGC
The DNA here is from genome assembly GCA_036379875.1 of Burkholderiales bacterium. Lineage (GTDB taxonomy): Bacteria > Pseudomonadota > Gammaproteobacteria > Burkholderiales > SG8-39 > SCGC-AG-212-J23. Next base: position 7,757 of record DASVFV010000025.1, read on the forward strand.
CGGAGGGGGTGTGGTACTTGTACATCGTCGGGCCGCCGCCGGTCGCGAGCAGCACCGCCTTCGCGCGCACGAACACGTACTCGCCGGTGCGCATGTCGATAAAGAGAACACCGGAAATGCTGTTCTGGTCTTTTGCTTTGATGAGCTCGACCGCGCGGTGCTCTTCGAGGCGATGGATGCGTCGCGACCAGACCTGCTCGGCGAGCCGGTTGATGATCTCGATCCCGGTCAGGTCGCCCTTGTGCACCGTGCGGTCGAAAGTCTGGCCGGCGAATGCTTTCTGGTGCACGGTACCGTCGGGATTGCGGTCGAAGAAGCAGCCCAGCTCGTTTTCGAGCTCCCTGATTCGTTCTATGGCCAAGGTCACCAGTTTCCACGCGAGCTCCTGGTTGGAGAGCCAGGCGCCGCCGACGATGGTGTCCATGAAGTGGCGCTCGACCGAGTCTTCCTTGGCGAGCGCCACGTTGTAGCCGCCCTGCACCATGCGCGTGCAGCCGCATTTGCCGAGCAGGCCTTTCACCGCGACGGTGATGGAAAGCTCCGGCGCCGCCTTGTGCGCGTGCAGCGCGGCGAACAGCCCCGCGCCGCCCGAGCCGAGGATCAGGATGTCGCTACTGAGCTCGCGCACGGGCGGGTTCGGCGCGCTGCACCTTGAACTGGGTGAAGAGCACGATGGCGACGAGGGCGAAGCCGACCGCGTCGAACAGGGTCTTCGGATAGACGAGCAGCACGCCGGCCACCAGCAGCATGACGCGCTCGTACGACGTGGTCTTCTTGAACAGCCAGCCCTGGAACGCGCCGCACAGCGCGAGGATGCCGACCGCGGCGGTGAAGGTGACGAGCGCGATCGAGCCCCAGTCCGCGTCGCCGAGCGTCTTGAACGACCCGGTCAGGAGCAGCCCCGTGCCGCTCGGATCGAGCACGAACATGAAGGGCACCAGGAACGCGGGCGTGGTGTACTTCCAGCACTGCAGCGTGGTCTTGTACGGATCGCCGCCGGTGATCGCGGCCGCGGCGAACGGCGAGAGCGCGGTGGGCGGCGACACTTCCGACAGCACCGCGTAGTAGAAGATGAACATGTGCGCCGCGAACTCGGGCACCTTGAGCGCGATGAGCGCCGGCGCGGCGATCACCGCGCAGATGATGTAGGAGGCGGTGACCGGCACCGCGAGGCCGACGATCCACACGATGAGCGCGGTATAGATCGCGGTGAGGAGCAGCGAGTTGCCCGCGTAGGCGAGCACGATCGAGCTGAACTTGAGGCCGAGGCCGGTCAGCGTGACCACGCCGACGATGATGCCGGCGCCCGCGCAGGTGGCGGCCACGTTCAGCACCGAGAGCGACCCGCCCTGCAGCGCCTTGATGAAGCCGGAATCGGTCAGGTTTTTCCAGAAAGGCTTCTTATCAAGAGTCAAAAGCGTGGTATCGCGGCGCAGGAAGCTGGTGGCGAAAGCCACCACGGTCGCCCAGAACACCGACAGCTCGGGCGAGAAGCCCCACAGCATGAACGCGATGATCGAGACCAGCGAGAGGAAGTGGAACCAGTACTTCTTCGACAGGCTCCACGCGCCTTCCACCGCCTCGAAGGTGATTTCCTTCATGCCGAACTTGCGCACGTCGATCTCGACCATGAGGAACAGCGTGAGGTAGAAGAGGCCGGTCGGGATCACCGCCATCAGCACCACGTCGAGGTACGAGATCTTGAGGAACTCGGCGATGATGAACGCGGCCGCGCCGAGCACCGGCGGCGAGATGATCGCGCCCAGGCCGCCGGCCGCGAGCAGGCCGCCCGCTTCCTCGCGGCTGTAGCCCACCTTGGCGAGCATCGGCGCGGCCACCGAGCCGAGCGTCACGGTGGTCGCCACGCCCGAGCCCGAAGGCCCGCCGAGCAGGAAGGAAGCCATCGTCACGGTGCGCCCGGCGCTGGTCGGCTTGCCGCCCATCGCGGAGAACGAGAAGTCGATGAAGAACTTGCCCGCGCCGGAGAACTGCAGGAAAGCGCCGTAGATGGTGAAGAGGATGATGAGCGTCGAGGAAACGTTGATCGCGGTGCCGTAGATGCCTTCCAGCGTCATGTACATGTGGCCGACCAGGCGCGGAATCTCGTAGCCCTTGTGCGTCCACGGCGCGGGGAGGTAGGGCCCGAAGAACGCGTAGGCGAGGAAGCAGCCGGTGATCACGGTCAGGATCCAGCCGGTGGTGCGGCGCATCGCCTCCAGCACCAGCACGATGAGCAGCACGCCCCACGCCACGTCCCAGTCGGTCGGCAGGATCGAGCGGTCGAAGAAATCGTCGCCGCCCATGATGAGGTACACCGCGGTGCCCACGCCGCCGAGCGCGAGCAGCCAGTCCCACCACATCACGCGGTGGCGAAAGCGCGCCGCCGCCGGGAAGATCAGGAACACGAGGAACAGCACGAACGCCACGTGCGTGGAGCGCAGGTGCTCGGGGCGCACGATCTCGTAGGCGGTGTAGAGGTGGAACACCGACATCACAACCAGCACCGTGGAGACCAGCGCGGCGAGCCAGCCGCGCAGCTTGTTCTGCGCGCCCTCCTCGCGCTCGATCATCTCCTCGGCGCGCGCCAGCGCCTCCTGGCTGACCTGCTGGGCGCCAGGCTCATTCAACGAAAAAGCCCCGACTTGCGGGGCTTTATCGAGGTCGCTCACCGGCTCAGTCGAGCTTGACGCCCTTCTCTTTGAAGTAGCGCGCCGCGCCCGGGTGCCACGGGATGCCGCCGGCGGCCGCGGTCTTCTGGTTCTCGAGCTTGAAGTTCTCGGCTTCCTTGTGCACGCGGATCAGCTCGTCGCGATGGTCGAACACCGCCTTCACGATGTTATAGGCCGTCTTCTCGTCCATGTTCTGGTTGGCGACCAGCAGGTTCATCACCGTGGCCTGCTGGTTGTCCTTGTCCATGCCCCTGTAGGTGTCCTTCGGGATGCGGTCCTGCACGTAGAGCTGGCCGTACTTCTGGTTCATCTTGGCCACCAGGTCGGCATGGTCGATCATCTTGATCTTCACGCCCGGGGAGGCGGCGAGGTCCGCGACCGCCGCGGTGGGCAGGCCACCAACCCAGAAGAAGGCGTCGATCTTGCGGTCCTTGAGCGCGGCCGCCGACTCGGCCACGCCGAGGCGCTCGCGCCGCATGTCCTTGTCCTTGTCCAGGCCGGCCGCCTCGATGACGCGGAACGCCATCACCTCGGTGGCGCTGCCGCCCGAGCCGGTGGAAACGCGCTTGCCCTTCAGGTCGGCCATCTTGCTGATGCCGGTGCCCTCGATCGTCACCACGTGCATGCGGTTCGGGTACATCACCATCAGGGTGCGCACCGGCACCGGCTTGCCGGTGAACTTGTCCTGGCCCTTGAGCGCGTCGATGCCCGCGTCGACCATGGTCATCGCGAGGTAGGGCTTGCCGGTGCCGATCAGCTGCAGGTTGGCGACCGAGCCGCCGGTGACTTCGGCGGTAGCCGACATGCCCTGCACGTACTTCGACAGCACGGCGGCCATGCCGCCACCCAGCGGGTAGTACACGCCGCCGGTGCCGCCGGTGGCGATGGACAGGTTCTGCGCCTGCGCCGCGAACGGCAGCAGGATGAGCGCGAGCGCTCGCACGATGAAATTCATTCACTCCTCCTAGGGATTTTGGAAATTTTACCGCACGCCCAGACGCTTCAACGCGTCCATGCGCTTCTGCTGCGCCGCGGTCCGGACCCGGGTGTACAGGCTCTCGCCATGGCTATCCATGGCAACGAGCAAGGGGCCGAATCCGTTGACGCGGAACTTCCACAGCGATTCGGGGTGCAGGTCGTCGAGGTCGACGTCCTCGATGGCCTCGATCCAGGTGGTCTCGAGCGCCGCGGTGCCGCCGATGATGGCCAGATAGGCCCCACCCAGCTCTCGGAAAGCGGTTGCTGATTGTTCCCGCAGGCCGCCCTTGCCGATGATGAGTCGCACCCCGTACTGCGCCATCAGCGGCTGGGTGAAGCGCTCCATGCGCTCGCTGGTAGTCGTGCCGACGCACACGGCCTCGTAGCCGGCCGCGGTTTTCCTCACGTTGGGCGCGGTATGGATCACGGCATGGCCGCGCAGGTCGAAGCGGGTCTTGCGGCCGCGGTCGAACATGTGGATCTGCGTAGCGTCGCGGATGCCGAACAGCGTGCCGTTGAGCGTCACGGTGTCGTTCACGCGCAGCGCGCGCGCCTGCTGCTCGGTGATCGGCGTGCTGAAGTCGTGGTGCGCCACTATCCGCCCAGCAGCTTTTTCTTCAGATCGTCCTGCACCGGCTTGTCGCCGACCCAGATGCGCAGCAGCGCGCGGTAGAAGTCCTCGCCGGAGATCGGCTGCCCCGCCGGCTTGCCGTCCACCACGAGCCGCGTGGCCTTGCCGTCCCAGTCGAGCGCGATCGCCATGCCTTTCTTGGCCTCGCCGATCTGGGCCATGATCGCGCCGAGCTGCTGGATGCGCGGCTCGAGCGCCTTCGCCTCGGCTTCGGAATGGTTGGCGCGGATGCCGTCGGCCATCGCCTCGGTGAAGGCCTCGGCGCCGACGTCGCGCAGCATGTGGATCGCGACGCGCTTCGCGCCGGGCTGCTCGAGCAGCGCGGCGGGCGTGGTGGCCTTCTGCGGCACGTAGAGCCCGATCGCGTAGACGCGGAAGAACGCGCGCTTGCGCAGCCCCGCGCCGTTCAGCACCAGGTCGGAGCTGCCGACGCGCGTCTTGTCCTCGATCTTCACGCCGTCCACGTCGGCGGCGCCTGCCGCGAGCGGCAGCAGGAGCGCGAGCAGAAGCTTTCTCATTGCGGACCTCCTAGAAGCGCTTCCTTAAGGTCGGGCTGCACCGGATCCTCGCCGAGCCAGATGCGCAGCAGCGCCTGGTTGAACGCGCGCCCGGCCATCGGCTTGCCCTGCGCCACGCCGTCGACGAAGAGCGTGGTGCCTTCGCGCGGCACGTAGTCGAGCACGATGCGCATGCCCTTCTTCGCCTCGCCGACCGCGCGGATCATCGCCATCAGCTCTTCGGTCTGCGCCTTCACCGCGGCGATCTCGCCCTCGCTGTTGTTGGCGCGCAGGCCGGCGTCGATCGAGTCGACGAACTGCTGGGCCGTCGCGTCGCGCAGCATCACCAGGACGATGCGCTTGGGCCCTTTCGCCTCGATCGCCTCCTGCGCGGTCAGCACGCGCGCCGGCAGGTAGAGGCCGGCAACGTACACCTTGAAGATGACGCGCGTTCGCACCGCCGCGCCATTCAGCTGCAGCTCCTCGCCGTCGACCCGCACGCGCGGCTCGAGCGCCACGCCCTCGAGCTCCGCCGCTGAAAGGGGAACCGCAAGCGGCGCCGCTGCGAGCGCGAGGACGAGCAGCCTAAAAGCCGTATTCAACGCCGCCCGCACGGAGGGTGGCGCGCGCGCGGCGCGCCGAGTGGCACTGCATGTTCACCGCCACCGGGTTCATCGTGATGTGCGTGGCCGCGGTCTCCACGTGCACCGCGAACGCGGTCGAGTCGCCGCCCAGCCCCTGCGGGCCGACGCCGAGCAGGTTGACCGCCTCGGTGAGCGCGGCCTCGAGCGCTGCGCCTTCCGGATCCTCGCAGCGGCTGCCGAGCGGCCGCGTGGCCGCCACCTTGGCGAGGTGCACGCAGAGGTCCGCGGTGCCGCCCACCCCCACGCCGACGATGGTCGGCGGGCAGGTCTTGCCGCCGGCCTCGAGCACGCAGTCGACGACGAAGGTCTTGATCGCGTCCACGCCCTCGGCCGGCACCGCCATGCGCAGCCACGAGTTGTTCTCCGACCCGGAGCCTTTCGGAATCATCTCGACCGACAAGACGTCGGGATCGGAAACAAAATCGAGGTTGATGACCGGGATGCCGCGCCCGGTGGAGGTCTGCTCGTTCTTGCGCGTGGTCGGATGCACCACGGATGAGCGGAACGGATACTCGCGCGTGGCGCGCGCGCAGCCGCGCCGGATCGCCTCCTTGAGGCCCACTCCGTCCACCTCGACGTTGCGCCCGATCCACACGTTGTAGACCGGGATGCCGGTGTCCTGGCACAGCAGGTTGTCGGTCTGCTCGGCGACCGAGATGTTGCGCATCATGGTGCCGAGCATGCGCTTCGCGCCCGCGTCGGTTTCCGCCGCGGCGAGGCGGTCGAAGCCGCGCTTGATGTCCGGCGGCAGCTCCTTCAGCGCGCGGACGTACAGCTCTTTCGCCGCTTCTTCGACCTGTTTTAGATCGACTTTCACTTCACCTGGATGTGGCGCTCCTTGACCACCTTGGCCCAGAGCGCGGTCTCCTCCTTGAGGTCTTTCGCCATCTCCTGCGGCGAGTTGCCGACCGGCGCGAGGCCCTGCGCGTAAAGGCGCGCCTTCATGCGCGTGTCCTCGAGCGCCTTCTTCGTGTCGCGGTACACCTTCTGGATGATCTCGTTCGGCGTGCCGGTCGGCGCGACGATGCCGAACCAGCCGGCGTTCTCGAAGCCCGGCACGGTCTTCGCGATCGGCGGCACGCCCGGCAGCTGCGGCGCCTCGGTCGTGCTCGTCACGCCGAGCGCGCGCAACCGGCCGCTATTGATGTGGCCGATCGCGGCGGCCACGTTGCCGACGAAGAAGTCGACCTCGCCGGCCACCAGCGCGGCGTGGCCCGGGCCTTCGCCCTTGTAGGGCACGGCCTGCGCCTGGATCTTGGCCTGGTAGAGGAAGTTCTCGGCCGCGAGATGGGTCTGCGAGCCGATGCCGGCGTGCCCGAAGTTGAGCTTGTTCGGGTTGGCGCGCGCGAAAGCGATCAGGTCCTTCACCGACTTGAACGGCGACTTGGCCGGCACCGTGAGCACCTGGGGCCCCGACACCACGTTGGTCACCGGCACGAAGTCCTTTTCCGGGTCGTAGCTCATCTTCGCGTAGATGTGCTGGTTCGCGGTCATCACCGAGCCCGAGGGGAAGAACAGCGTGTAGCCGTCGGGCGCCGCGCGCGCCGCCTCCGCCGCGCCGACGCCGCCGCCGGCTCCGCCGCGGTTCTCGATCACCACCTGCTGGCCCCAGATCTGGGTCAGCTGCTCGCCGAGCAGGCGCGCGGAGATGTCGGTCGCGCCGCCGGGCGGGAACGGCACGATGAAGCGGACCGGCTTCTGCGGCCAGGATTGCGCCCACAGGTTTCCGCTCACCAGAACGGCGAATGCCAATGCCAGAAGTTTTTTCATGGTTATCCTCCTCGTGCGATTCTACAGCGCCAGCGCGAGCGCCAGCCCCACGCCGAGCGCCAGCGCGGCCGCCGCCGCGGCGAGGCTCTTCTGCCACTCGCGCCAGGGCAGGAACTCGAGCGCGAGCACGCGCAGGCCGCCGCCCAGGTGCGCGGCGAGCGCCACCACGATGCACCACTCGCCGGCCTTCACCAGCGGCTGCTCGGTCCAGGACACGAAATCCTCGTGGTGCAACGCACGCCCGAGCGTCCAGAAGTGCAGCGGCAGGAAAAGCGCGAGGGCAATGCCCGACACGCGGTGCACCATGAACGCCCAGTAGGACACGTGCTGCCTCATGCAAATACCCCGAGCACCGCGCGCATCCCCGCCCAGGCGAGGAACGCCGCGAACACGAGCAGCGCGAAGTCGCGCGAGCGCCCGCGCCAGCGCAGCCACTCGGCGAGCACGCTGCGCAGGCCGATCGGCGCATGCACCGTGACGGCGAGAACGAAGATCGAATAGAACGCGAACCAGGCGCTGCTGCCGCGCGTGCGCTCGAGAATCTCGGCCGCGCTCAGGCCGCCGCGCACCGCGTAGACGATGGTGACGAGATGCACCGCGACGCAGAGCGCGAGCAGCGCGGCGCTCGCGCGCTGCGCGAGCCACAGGATCGTCTCCGACTTATAAGTCACCGCGCAGCGCCGCCTTGGCTACTTCGCGCTTCAAGCCGGCGATGGAGCGCGTCGGCGAGAGGTGCTTGGGACAGCGCTCGGTGCAGCTCACGTGGCTGTGGCAGGCGTGGCAGCCGGCATCGCCCGCCAGCGCGCGCAGGCGCTGCAGGTTGTCCTTCTCCCGCACGTCGTTGAAGAGCGTCCAGGCCCGGTTCAGCGCGGCCGGCCCGAGGTAATCCGGGTTCCACTTCACCACGTCGCACGCGGCGTAGCACACGGCGCAGCCGATGCACTCGATGCCCGCGTCGACCTCCCTGCGCGGCGGCGCGTCGGGCCGCACCGGCTCGAACTCGTCCTGCCGCGACCGGCCGCCGCGGAACTCGCCCTTGGCGCGCGCCCACTTGTCGAAGAACTCGCGCATGTCGACCACGAGATCCCGAATGACGGGCAGGTTTCTCAATGGAGCAATTTCCAACCGATCTCGATGGACGACTTTGTCGACATGCGTCCTGCAGGTCCAGCGCGGCACGTCGTTGACCATCATGGCGCACGAGCCGCACATGCCGACCCGGCAGGCGTAGCGATAGGCGAGCGTCGGGTCGAGGCGGCGCTGGATGTAGGTGACGACATCCAGCACCGTCTGGCTCGGCTCGCGCGGAACTTCGAACTCCTGGAAAGCCTCGTTTCTCTTGACCAGGACTTTCAAGCCGACTCGTACAGCCGCGTGAGCACGAACTCGCGGTGGCCGAGCGCCTCGGCGGCGGTCAGCCGGCCGTTCGCGGTGCGGAACATGCACTCCAGCAGCTTGTCGCCCGCCTGGTCAGGCGTCAGCTCTTTTCTCAGCAAGCCGGACACATCGACGTCGATGTGCTCCGACATGGTGCGCACGGTGCGCGGGTTCGCGCACAGCTTGATTACCGGCAGGATCGGGTTGCCGATCACGTTGCCCTGGCCAGTGGGAAAGAAGTGCACCACGTAGCCCGCGGCGGCGCACAGCGTGACCATCTCGGCGGCGGCGGAGGACGAGTCCATGAACCACAGGCCCGGGCCGGTGGGCGTCTCGGCCTTGTCGAGCACGCCGTCGACGATGCACTTGCGCCCGATCTTCTGGATGTTGCCGAGCGCCTTCTCCTCGATGGTGGTCAGGCCGCCGGCGATGTTGCCCTTGGTCGGCTGCGAGTCCATCAGGTCGCTCGTCTTGTGCTGGTCGACCACCTTCGCATAGCGGTCGAACATGAACTGGAATTTCTTGCGCACCTCGTCGTTGCGGCAGCGCGCCGCGACCAGGTGCTCGCCGCCGGTGAGCTCGGTGGTCTCGCCGAAGACGAGCGTCACGCCGTGCGGGTAGAGCTTGTCGAACGCGTTGCCGACCGTCGGGTTGGAGCCGCAGCCCGAAGTGGTGTCGGACTCGCCGCACTTGGTCGACACCCAGAGATCCTTGAGCGGGCGCTCTTCGCGGCGCAGCTCGCTTGCCCACTGCACGAATTCCTTGGCCTTTTTCGAGGCGCGCAGGATGGTGTCGTGGTCGCCGTGCTGCTCGATGCCGAAATAGGCCACCGGCTTGCCGGTCGCGGCGATGCCGTCGGCCACCTTCTTCGCCCACTGGTCCTCGATGCAGATCACCACCACCGCGGCGACGTTCGGGTTCGAGCCGGTACCGATCAGGGTGCGGAAATGGAGCTCCAGGTCGGCGCCGAACTGCAACCGCCCGTACGGATGCGGCAGCGCGAGCGTGCCCTTGACGTTGTTCTCCACCGCCTGCGCGGCGGCGTTGGAAAGATCGTCGACCGGCAGGATCAGGACGTGGTTGCGTACGCCGACACGGCCGTTTTCCCGCTTGTAACCCCAGAAGGTGCTTTTGGCTAAGTTCATTACCAGCGCTTCGTCTTGACGTTATGGACGTGCAGGTGCTCGCCCTGCCTGATGGGGGCGACGACCTTGCCGATGTCGACGCCGTACTTGATCACCGTGTCGCCGGGCTTGTAGTCGCGCAGCGCGACCTTGTGCCCGATCGGGATGTCGCTCTTGGCGGTGACCTCGATGTCCTTGTCGTCCTCCATGATCCAGCCGGTGAGCGGCTGGCCGGACTTGACGCCTTCCACGACGACTACGCCAACACCATCGCCTTCTTCATGCACGACAAAATGGATCATAGGGACGGTATTCTATTCGCATGTACGATCGCCGCCGCTTCCTGCAAGCGCTTTCGGCGCTCGGAATCGGCGCCAGTTTCGCGGCGCGCGCGCAGCTCAATGCGAAACCTGCGTTTCCGAAAAACCCTTTCAGCCTCGGCGTCGCTTCCGGCTACCCGCGCCCGACCAGCGTCGCGCTATGGACGCGGCTTGCGCCGCTTCCCGAGGCGCCGGGCGGCGGCATGGCGCCCGAAGTGGTGCCGGTGCGCTGGGAAATCGCGCGCGACGAAGGCATGAGCGACCTCGCGGCCGCCGGCACGGCGTACGCGACGCCCGAATTCGCCCACTCGGTGCACGTCGAGCCGGCCGGCCTGCAGCCCAACCGCCCGTACTGGTACCGTTTCAGCGCCGGCGACGCGCAGAGCCCGCTCGGGCGCACGCGCACCGCCCCGGGCCTCGGCGCGAGGCCGTCGCGGTTGCGCTTCGCGTTCGCTTCCTGCCAGCAGTACGAGCAGGGCTATTACGGCGCGTACCGGCACATGGTCGCCGACCAGCCCGACGTGGTGCTGCACCTCGGCGACTATATCTATGAGAGCTCATGGGGCCGCGAGCACGTGCGCAAGCACGATGCGCCGAATCCGGTGACGCTCGACGACTATCGGGCGCGCCACGCGCTCTACAAGGGGGACCCCGACCTGCAGGCCGCGCACGCCGCGTGTCCGTGGCTTCTCACCTGGGACGATCACGAGGTCGAGAACGATTACGCCGCCGACCGTCCCGGCGAGCTGTTTCCCGTCGAGTGGTTCCTCGCGCGACGCGCCGCCGCCTACAAAGCCTGGTACGAGCACATGCCGGCGCCGCGCTGGATGGTGCCTGCCGGGCCGCACATGCGCATCTATACGCGCGTGGTGTACGGCAACCTGGCGACGTTCTACCTGGTCGACGACCGGCAGTTCCGCGCGCCGCAGGCCTGCCCGCGTCCCGGGCGCGCCGGCGGCAGCTTCGTCGACGCCGCCGAGTGCGCCGAGCTCGCCGACCGGCAGCGCACCATGCTCGGCGCGACGCAGGAGAACTGGCTCGAAGGCGCGCTCGGCGCCTCGCGCTCGCGCTGGAACGTGCTTGCGCAGCAGACCCTCATGGCGCAATTCAACCGCGCCGAAAGCGGCGGCAAGTCGATCTACACCGACGGCTGGGACGGCTACCCGGCGGCGCGGCGCCACCTGATCGAAAGCATGGCAAAAGTGCCCAACCCGGTGGTGATCGGCGGCGACGTGCACGCGTTCCACGTGAGCCAGCTCAAGAGCGATTTCGACGACCCGGCTTCCCCGGTGCTGGCGAGCGAGTTCGTGGGCACCTCGATCAGCTCCCAGCACGGCGGGCAGGAATGGCTCGACAAGCGCCGTGCCGCCAATCCGCACCTGCTCTTCGCGGACGGGCGCTTTCGCGGCTACGTGCGCGCCGAGCTCGCGCCCAAGCGCATGACGGTCGACCTGCGCGCGATGGAAAGCGTGCGCACGCGCGACGCGGCGTGCAACACGCTGGCTTCTTTCGTAGTCGAGGACGGCCGGCCCGGCCCGCTCAAGGCCGACTAGCTATTTGCAGCGCAGGTTGCCGGCCGACCAGTCGATCGGCTTGGTGCAGTCCTGCTCGCTCACCTTGCGGTTGGGCGCCATCTCGGGCGGGCGTCGCGTATCGAGGTTCCATGCATCGAAGCCGTTGGTCGTGGCTTCGTACACCGACCCGGCGATGATGCCCAGGCCGAACAAGGTGGCTAAACCGCTGCTGCTATGGGCATGCACCTGCACAGGCGCGCCGGGATTCGACTCGCCGGCGCTCACCCGCCAGGCGGTGTTCGAGCAGCCGGCGAGCAGCAGCGCAAGGCACAGGACGAGCGCTTTCACGCCGCGATCTTACGCCGCCGCCCCGCACGCGCGCTTCAGGCGGTCGCGCACCGCCGCCCAGTCCGCCGTCTCGGGCGGCGCCTCGACCAGGATGCGCTCGCAGCCCGCGGTGTCGAGCTCGCGCAACGCGGCATAGAGCTTCTGCGCGTAGGCCTGCGCATCGCGCGGCATGCGCAGCCAGAAATCGACGCGCTCGTCGGGCCGCGAGAACGCCAGCACCGCGACTTTGTCTTTTCCCTTGGCGATCTCTCTGTCCAGGTCGTGGGTCGGGACAAGCATCGCCGGGGTGCGCGGCGCGTAGTGCCTCTCGAGCCCGCCCGAGTGGCGAGGCGCCGTTGCGGTCTTTTCCCCGACCGGCCCGATCAAGCCCTGCAATTCCTCTTTCGAGATGCGCCCGGGTCGAAGCAGCACCGCGCTTTCGCCCGACAGGTCCACGATCGTCGACTCGATGCCGACCTCGCTCGGCCCGCCTTCGAGCACCAGCTCGACGTCCCTGCCGAGATCCTCGCGCACGTGCGCCGCGGTGGTCGGCGAGACGAGGCCGAAGCGGTTCGCCGACGGCGCGGCGATCGCGCCGCCAAATTCCCCGAGGAGCTGCTGCGCGACTGGATGCGACGGCACGCGCAAGCCCACGGTGTCCTGCCCGCCCGTGACGAAGTCTTTGGCGGCCGCGGCGCGCTTCAGGATCAGCGTGAGCGGCCCGGGCCAGAACTTTTGCGCGAGCTTCCTCGCCGCCTCCGGCACTTCACGCGCCCAGGCGAACGCTTTTTCGGCGTCCTGGAAATGCACGATGACCGGATGCTCGGCCGGTCTGCGCTTTACCGAATAGAGCTTGGCAATGGCCGCTGGATTCGCGGCATCGGCGCCAAGCCCGTACACCGTCTCGGTCGGGAAAGCGACCAGTCCGCCGGCGCGCAGGATCTGCGCGGCGCGGCGGACTTCCGAAGTCACAGCTTGAGCGGCGCGGTCTTGAGCACCGCTTCGGTCTGCTTGCGGCGGAAGTCCTCGAGTTTTCCAGATAACGATTTATCTGAAAGAGCGAGAAGCGCAACTGCAAAGAGCGCCGCGTTCGCCGCGCCGGCCTCGCCAATCGCGAACGTCGCGACGGGGATGCCCTTGGGCATCTGGACCGTGGAGAGCAGCGAGTCGAGCCCCTGCAGGTGCTTGGAGGGCATCGGCACACCCAGGACCGGAAGCGTTGTGTGAGCGGCCACTACGCCTGCGAGGTGCGCCGCGCCGCCCGCCGCGGCAATGATGGCTTTCTTCCCATTCTTCTGGGCGCTCGACGCCCACTCGGCGACCGCGTGCGGCGTGCGGTGCGCGGACATGGCCTTCGCCTCGTACGGCACGCCGAACTCTTCCAGCACCTTGGCCGCGGCCTTCATGGTCTCCCAGTCGGAGGTCGACCCCATCACAATCCCGATGAGAGGCGCAATCACGAGAGTTTCCTTCCGGTCAGGCGCTCCAGCGCGTCGCGGTACTTCTGCGAGGTGCGCGCGATCACGTCCTCCGGCAGCTTGGGCGCCGGCGGCGTCTTGTCCCAGGTGAGCGACTCGAGATAGTCGCGCACGTACTGCTTGTCGTACGAGGGCGGCGAGATCCCCACGCGATACGAATCGGCCGGCCAGAAGCGCGAGGAGTCGGCGGTCAGCACCTCGTCGATCAGCACCAGCTCGCCCTTGTGGTCCAGGCCGAACTCGAACTTGGTGTCGGCGATGATGATGCCCTTGGTCGCGGCATAGTCGGCCGCTTCCTTGTAGAGCTTGATCGCCACGTCGCGCACCTTGGCGGCGAGCTCGGCGCCGATCATCTGCTCCATTTGCGAGAAGGTGATGTTCTCGTCGTGGCCCTCGGCGGCTTTCGTCGCGGGTGTGAAGATCGGCTGCGCGAGCTTCTCCGCCTGCTTCAGGCCCTTGGGCAGCTCGATGCCGCAGATCTTGCCGGTCTTCTGGTAGTCCTTCCAGCCCGAGCCGATGATGTAGCCGCGCACCACCGCCTCGATCGGCAGCGGCTTCAGCTTCTTCACCACCACCGAGCGGCCGCGCACCTGGTCGCGTTCGTTCTGCTGCACGACGGTTTCGGGGTCGATGCCGGTGAGCTGGTTCGGCACCACGTGGCCGAGCCTGGCGAACCAGAAGTTGGCCATCTCGTTCAGCACGCGGCCCTTGTCCGGGATCGGATCGGGCAGCACCACGTCGAACGCCGACAGGCGATCGCTCGCCACGATCAGCATCTTGTCGCTGCCCACTGCGTAGATGTCGCGGACCTTGCCCTTGCCGATGCGCGGCAGGCTCTTGATGCTCGATTCGAAGAGCGCGCCCATCAGGCGGCCTGCTTTTCGAGCTCGGCGCGCCACTTGCCCTGCGCGGCGAGGCCGTTCATGTGCGCGCGGTGGTGGAACGCCTTCTGCGCGGCCTGCACGTTGCCGGCCTGGCCCTTCCAGGTCTTGAGCGTCGGATTCTGCAGCGCGCGCGAGTAGGAGAAGGTGAGCGGCCAGGGCAGGCCCTTCATCGAGTTCATGGCGTTCAGGTGCGCGGTCGCCGACTCGTCGGATTGGCCGCCGGACAGGAACACGATGCCGGGCTGCGCAGCGGGCACGGTGCGCTTGAGCACGCGCACGGTGCGCTCGGCCACTTCGTCCACGCCCGCCTGCCTCGGGTTGTTCTTGCCGGACACGCACATGCTGGCCTTCAGGATCACGTGCTCGGGCTGCACGTTGTAGGCCGCGAGCGCGGCATAGCAGGCGCGCAGCGTCGCCTCGTGGACTTCCTCGGAGCGCTCGGCCGTGTGGTTGCCGTCGAGCAGCACTTCCGGCTCGATGATCGGCACGATCGAAGCTTCGTTGCACGCCGCGGCGTAGCGGGCCAGCGCGTGCGCGTTGGCGTAGATGCAGGCGTGGCTCGGGATGCCGTCGCCGATGGTGATCACCGCCCGCCACTTGGCGAAGCGCGCGCCGAGCTTGAAGTACTCGGCGAGGCGCTTGGGCAGGTTGTCCAGGCCCTCGGTGACCTTTTCGCCGGAATGCAGGGGCATGTCCTTCGCGCCGGCGTCGACCTTGATGCCGGGGATGATGCCCTTCTTCGCCAGGTAATCCGGGAACAGCACGCCGTCGTTGGTTTTCTGGCGGATGGTCTCGTCGAAGAGGATCACGCCGGAGAGGAACTGCTCCACGCCCGGCGTGGTGAAGAGCAGGCCGCGGTAAGCGCGCCGGTTCTCCTCGGTGCATTCGACGCCGACCGACTTGAAGCGCGTCTCGCAGGTGCCCGCCGACTCGTCGGCGGCGAGGATGCCCTTGCCCTTGGCGACCATCGCGGCCGCGGTTTTCGATAGAAGTGCGGTGTCCATGCGCTGTCTCGTGTGGTGTGCGGGGAACTGGGAAGGGCGAAATTTTACCGAAGAAATAACGAATCTAACCCCTTGATTCACGTACAATGCGCGGCCCCATGAACCGGAACCGCCGCAACATCGCGATCATCGCCCACGTCGACCACGGCAAGACCACGCTGGTCGACAAATTGCTGCAGCAGTCGGGCACGTTCGCGGCGCACGAGCACGTCGAGGAGCGGGTCATGGACTCGAACGACCTCGAGCGCGAGCGCGGCATCACCATCCTCGCGAAAAACTGCGCGATCCGCTACCGCGGCACGCACATCAACATCGTCGACACCCCCGGCCACGCCGACTTCGGCGGCGAGGTGGAGCGCGTGCTCTCCATGGTGGACGGCGTGCTGCTGCTCGTGGACGCGGTCGAGGGCCCGATGCCGCAAACCCGGTTCGTCACGCGCAAGGCGCTCGCGCTGGGGCTGAAGCCCATCGTGGTGGTGAACAAGGTCGACCGCCCCGGCGCGCGGCCCGACTGGGTGGTGAACCAGACCTTCGACCTCTTCGACAAGCTGGGCGCGACCGAGGACCAGCTGGATTTTCCCATCGTGTATGCCTCGGCGCTGCAAGGCTGGGCAACCCGAAACTCGGGGGAAACCGCCAAAGACATGCAGGCCTTGTACGAGGCGATCCTGGAATACGTCCCGGTGCGCGACGAGGACCCCGACGCGCCGCTGCAGCTGCAGATCTGCTCGCTCGACTACTCGAGCTACGTCGGCAAGATCGGCATCGGCCGCATCCGCCGCGGCAGACTCCGTCCTGCCCAGGAAGTGCTGCTGCTGCCTGACAACATCAAGGCCAAGGTCAACCAGGTCCTCAAGTTCGAAGGGCTGGAGAGAAAGCCGGTCGACGAAGCCGAAGCCGGCGACATCGTGCTCATCAACGGCATCGAGGAGGTCGGCATCGGCGCGACGATCTGCGACCCCGAGCATCCCGACGCGCTGCCGGCGCTCAAGGTCGACGAGCCGACCCTCACCATGAACTTTTTGGTCAACGCCTCGCCGCTCGCCGGGCGCGAGGGCAAGTACGTCACCAGCCGCCAGATCCGCGAGCGCCTGGAGCGCGAGACCAAGTCGAACGTAGCGCTGCGCGTCGAGTATCCGGCCGACACCGACACCTTCATCGTGTCCGGGCGCGGCGAGCTCCACCTCACGATCCTGATCGAGAACATGCGCCGCGAGGGCTACGAGCTCGCGGTGTCCCGCCCGCGCGTGGTGTTCAAGGAAGTGAACGGCGAGAAGCAGGAGCCCTACGAGCTGCTCACCGTCGACGTCGAGGACGCGAACCAGGGCGCGGTGATGGAAGAGCTCGGCCGCCGGCGCGGCGAGCTGCTCGACATGGTTCCGGACGGCAAGGGTCGCGTGCGCCTCGACTACCGCATCACCGCGCGCGGCCTGATCGGCTTCCAGGGCGAGTTCATGACCATGACGCGCGGCACCGGCATCATGAGCCACGTATTCGACGACTACGGCGCGGTGAAGCCCGACCTCGAGGACCACCGCAACGGCGTGCTGGTGTCCCAGGACGACGGCACCGCGGTGGCGTATGCGCTGTGGAAGCTCCAGGAGCGCGGGCGCATGTTCGTCAGCCCCGGCGACCCGGTGTACGAAGGCATGATCATCGGCATCCACAGCCGCGACAACGACCTGGTGGTGAACCCGATCAAGACCAAGCAGCTCACCAACATCCGCGCCGCGGGCAAGGACGAGGCGATCCTGCTCACCCCGCCGATCCAGCTCACGCTGGAATACGCGGTGGAATTCATCGGCGACGACGAGCTCGCCGAGATCACGCCGAAATCGATCCGCCTGCGCAAGCGCTTCCTCAAAGAGCACGAGCGCAAGCGCGCCGACCGCGCAGCCGCCTAGTCTTTCAGCGGGTCGAAGCCCGGCTCGCGCTTCACGCCCTCGCGCTTCATGCGCTCGAAGAGCCGCATCGAGAACCCGTCGTCCGGGGTCGGATTGCCGCGCAACGCGTCGCCCACCAGGCCATACAGGGTGTAGCGGTCGCGCTGTCCCGCATCGGTGGCGAGCTCATCCAGGGCCGGCTTCACTTCCGCGGCCTCCAGCTGTCCGTCGAGTAGCAGCGATACCTTGAGGGACATGGCTACCACCTCCTGTCGCGCGCCGGGCCGAGCACGGGCTCGAGGCGCCGGGCGATGAATTCGCGCGCGCGGAAGATGCGCGTGCGCACCGTGCCGATCGGCGTGCCGAGCATCTCGGCGATTTCCTTGTACGACTTGCCTTCCACCTCGAAGAGCACCAGCGCCTCGGCGAGCTCGGGCTGCAGGCGGCTCATCGCCCGCTCGACCGCGTCGCCGATCTGGCGCGCGAGCAGCACGCGCTCCGGGGTCTGCTCGTCGCTCACGCCCGGCTCGAACGGCGCGTCGCTGCGCTCGTCGGCCTGCACTTCATCGGCGTTCCTCTTCAGGAAGCTGAGCGCCGCGTTGGTGGCGATGCGGTACAGCCAGCTGTAGAACGCCGCGTCGCCGCGGAACGAGGCGAG
>DASVFV010000026.1:0-12507 GCA_036379875.1 Burkholderiales bacterium
TTCGCGCGGTCGTCTAATCCGAACGAGCTGTCGTAATTTCGCTACACCTTGGGCAGGCGGACGAGATCGCCGGCCGGCCGGTCTTCCTCGAGCTGCAGGCTCTCCTGCGTCTCGGCGCCGGGCAGCGCCTCCACGTCCTTCAGCTTGCGCTCGATCTGGCGCGTGCGCACTTCCGCCTGGTCGATGGTGTTGGCCACGGTCTGCAGCTGCCGCTTGGTGTTCGCCAGCACCTCGGCGAACTTGCCGAACTCCGACTTCACCGTGCCGAGCACCTTCCATACTTCGGAGGAGCGCTGCTGGATGGCGAGCGTGCGGAAGCCCATCTGCAGGCTGTTGAGCACGGCGAGCATGTTGGTCGGCCCGCAGATCGTGACCCGATACTGGCGCTGGATCTGGTCGAACAGACCGGGCCGGCGCAGCACCTCGGCGAACAGGCTCTCGAACGGCAGGTAGAGGACGGCGAAGTCGGTGGTATGCGGCGGCTCGACGTATTTCTCGGCGATGGTCTTCGCCTCGAGCTTGACGCGCGTCTCGAGCGCCCGCTCGGCCATCTCCAGGGCCGCGCGGTCGCCCGCTTCCTGCGCCGCCTGCAAGCGCTGATAGTCCTCGATCGGAAACTTCGCGTCGATGGGCAGCAGGACATTCTTGTCCTGCCCCGGCATGCGGATCGCAAACTCGACGCGCTCTTTCGAGCCAGGGCGCGTGGCCACGTTCTTCTCGTACTGCTCCGGCGCCATGACCTGCTCGAGAAGCGCGGCGAGCTGCGTCTCGCCGAACACGCCGCGCGTCTTCACGTTCGACAGGACCTTCTTCAGGTCGCCGACCCCGGCGGCGAGGGTCTGCATTTCGCCCAGCCCCTTGTGCACCAGCTCGAGGCGCTCCGACACGTGCCGGAACGACTCGGAGAGGCGCTTCTCCAGCGTGGCGTGGAGCTTCTCGTCCACGGTCTGGCGCATCTGCTCGAGCTTCGCCGAGTTGTCCTGCTGCAGGCGCTCGAGGCGATGCTCGACGGCGCCGCGCAAGGTCTCGAACTGCGCGTTCTGCACCGTGGTCGCGGAGCCGATCTGCGTGGTGAGCGTCTGGCTGAAGGTCGCCAGGCCGCGGGACAGCTCTTCGCGCGCCTCGCGCTCTGCGCTTCTCGCGCGCAGGAGGAACACGCCGAGCAGCCCAGCGATCGAAATCGACACCAGGAGGGTCAGTGCCAGAAGGATTTCGATCATGAAGGAAGCATACTGGATATGCTTCCAGTATGGAAGCCCCTACCGGTTTATGCGCGACATGCCGGTACTGCGAGGCTGAGCTGCAGCACTACACCTCCCAGCCTTGGGACGTGAGCTTCTCGTGTCGGCTCCGTGCCGCGCCGCTCGCCCCGCATGCATTGTCATGCTTGAAGTACGAAAGGGAACCGGGGGCAGACTGATCTCGTAAAAACAAACGGGGCCCCCGCCTTCGCGGGGGCGACAGCTTTAGATGGAATCGCGCAGCGTGAGCGCGGGCGAAGCGCGCAGCACCTTGCGCGACGAGAGCCAGGCGTTGAGCGAAAGGAGCGCGAGCCCGGCGAGCGGGCCGGCGATCCAGAGCTCGAGCGAAGGCGGCAGGTCGAGCTCGAACACGCGGCGCGCCAGCACCTGCCCGATCGCCGCCGCGCCGAGCGTGGCGAGGAGGCCGGCGATCGCGCCCATGGCGAGGAACTCGGCGCGCTGGGTGCCGGTCACCTGCGCGCGCGAGGCGCCGTAGACGCGCATCACCGCCGCCTCCCGGCGCCGCTCGTCCTCGGTCGCGACGAGCGCCGAATAGAGCACCAGCAGCCCGGCGGCGAGGGTGAAGAGAAACACGAACTGAACGGCGTTGATGAGCTGGTCGATGATGTCCTGCGCCTGGCGCACCGCGGCCGCGGCGTCGATCAGCGTGACGTTGGGGAAGCGCTCGGTGAGCTCGCTCACCACGTGCTGCTTGTCGGGCTCGAGGCGGAACGCGGAAATGAAGCTGGCCGGGAATCCTTCCAGCACCGCGGGCGGGGTGACGACGAAGAAGTTGACCTTCATCGAGTCCCAGCGCAGCTTGCGCAGCGACGTGATGCGCGCGGTGAAGCGCTCGCTACCCACCTGCCAGGTCAGCTCGTCGCCGAGCTTCCAGCCCAGCCGCTCGGCGATGCCCTGCTCTACCGACAGCGCCTTGTCCTTCTCGCCGAACCAGGCGCCGGCCACCACCTGGTTGTGGGAGGGCAGGTCCTTCATATAAGAAAGGTTGAACTCGCGCTCGACCATGCGCTTGGCGCGCTCCTCGGTGTAGTCGGCCTCGCTCACCGGCGCGCCGTTCACGGCCACCAGGCGGCCGCGCACCATCGGGTAGAGGTCGGGCACCGCCACGCCGTGCGCGGCGAAGAAGGCCTGCAGCGGCTCGAGCTGCTCGGGCTGCACGCCGATCAGGAAGCGGTTCGGCGCGTCCGGCGGCGCGCTGCGCCGCCAGGCGTCCACCAGGTCGTTGCGCGTGAAAGTGAGGAGCAGCACCGCGGTGAGCCCGAGCGCGAGGCTCGCGATCTGCACCGCATTGCCCCTGGCATGGCGGCGCAGGTTGGCGAAGCCGTGGCGCAGCGACGAGTAGCTGAACCACGAGATGGTCTTCTGGTGGGTGAGCAGTTTCAGCGCCCCCCACGCGACGACGAAGAACACCGCCACCGCCGCGGCGAAGCCGCCCACCACCGTGAGCCCGAGCCTGAGGTCGCCCGCCTGCCAGACGAGCAGCGCGGCGAGCGAGACGAGGCCCGCGCCGTACGCGACGAGCGTGCTGCCCCTCGGCGCGCCGGACTCGCGCCGGATCACGCGCACCGCGGGCACGTTCTTCAGCTGGATGAGCGGCGGCAGCGCGAAGCCGAGCAGCAGCACCATGCCGACCAGGAAGCCCTGCACCGCGGGCAGCACGCGCGGCGCCGGCAGGTCGGTGCGCACCACCTCGGCGACCGCGGCCGCGATCGCTTCCTGCGCGATGAAGCCGAGCACGCACCCGGCGGCGCACGCGCCGAGGCCGAGCATTAGGAATTCGAGCGAAAAGAGCTTGACGAGCTGCGCCTGCGTTGCGCCGAGGCAGCGCATCACGGCACAGCCGTCGAGGTGGCGCTCGACGAAGCGCCGCGTGCCGAGCGCGACCGCGACGCCGGCGAGGATCGCCGCGAGCAGCGCTGTCAGGCCGAGGAAGCGCTGCGCGCGGTCGACCGCCGAGCGGATCTCCGGCCGGCCGGTCTCCAGTGTGTCGAGGCGCTGGCCGCGCTCGAGCTTCACCGTTTCTTGAATGGTCTTGATCTGCTCGGGCCGCCCGGCCGCATACAGATAGTAGGAAACCCGGCTGCCGGTCCGGATCAGGCTGGTGGACGGCACGTCGGCGATGTTCATCATCAGCCGCGGCGCGATGTTGAAGAAGCTGGTGCTGCGCTCGGGCTCCAGCGTAATCACCGCCGCGACCTGGAACTCGGCGCGCCCGAGCTTGACCTTCGAGCCGACCGGCGCGCCGAGCGCGCTGACGAGGCGCTCCTCCAGCCACACCGTGCCGGGCGCCGGGCCGCGCCCGGCCGGCGCGTCCGGCATGCCGGGCGCCGGCGCGATGCGCATGCGCCCGCGCAGCGGGTAGTTCTCGCTGATCGCCTTCACGCCGGCGAGCTGGCTTTCGTTCGTGGAAGCCATGCTGATGAAGTTGATCGCCTCGGCGCGCTGCGCCCCGGCACGCTCGATCTCCTGCGCGGCCTGCGGCTGCCACGGGCGGTCGGAAACCATGACGAGGTCCGCGCCGAGCAGCTGGTGCGCGTCGCGCGCCAGCCCCTGGGCGATGCGGTCGGCGAAGAACGCGACGCTGGTGATCGCCGCGACCGCGACGGCGAGCGCCATCGCGAGCACGCGCAGCTCGCCCGCGCGCCAGTCGCGTACCAGCATCCGCCAGGACTGGCTCACGGCACGATCCTGCCGGCGGCGAGTCGCACCACGCGCGCGCAGCGCGCGGCGAGCGATTCGTCGTGGGTGACGAGCACGAGCGTGGTGCCGTACTCGCGGTTCATGTCGAACAGCAGGCGGATCACCTCGGCGCCGGACTCGGCGTCGAGGCTGCCGGTCGGCTCGTCGGCGAGCAGCAGCTTCGGCCGCACCACGAACGCGCGCGCCAGGGCGACGCGCTGCTGCTCCCCGCCCGAGAGGTGCTTGGGATAATGGTGCAGGCGCTCGCCCAGGCCGACGCGCATGAGCACCTCCTTGGCCTTCGCCTCGGCTTCCCGGTCGTTGGCGAGCTCGAGCGGCAGCATCACGTTCTCGAGCGCGGTGAGCGACGCGAGGAGCTGGAAGGACTGGAACACGAAGCCGACCTTCATCGCGCGCAGCCGGGCGCGCGCGTCCTCGTCCAGGCCCTCCAGCGCGACGCCGTCGATCTCCACGCTGCCGGTGCTCGGCGTGTCCAGGCCGGCCAGGATGGCGAGCAGCGTGGACTTGCCCGAGCCCGAGGCGCCCACCACCGCGACCGCCTCGCCCGGCGTGACCGCGAGGTCAATCTCGCGCAAAATGACGAGCTCGCTCGCCCCGCTCTTCACGGTCTTGCCGATGCCCCGCGCCGTCAGCACGCTGTTGTTGTGCTTCATCGTCTTGTGGTTGCCCGGAACGGCGGCGGCCGAGAAATCCATTCTGGTGCTGGGCGACAGCCTGTCGGCCGCCTATGGCATTGCGCGCGAGCGCGGCTGGGTGAGCCTGCTCGCGCAGCGGCTGAAGCGCGAGCATCCGGATTATATCGTCGTGAACGCCAGCATCTCGGGCGATACCACGGGCGGCGGGCGGCACCGGCTGCGCCCGTTGCTCGACAAGCACCAGCCGAGCGTGCTGGTGCTCGAGCTCGGCGCAAACGACGGCCTGCGCGGCATGTCGGTTTCGCAGATCCGCTCCAACCTCGCCGCCATCATCCAGGAGACGCAGGCGTTCGGCGCGCGCGTGCTGGTGGTCGGCATGAGGATGCCGCCCAACTACGGCGAGATGTACACGCAAAGCTTCGAAGCGCTGTTCTACGAGCTGGCGCGCAATTACCGCGTGGCGCTGGTGCCCTTCCTGCTCGAGGATTTTGCCGAGAAGCCCGAGCTCTTCCAGAGCGACCGCATCCACCCGACCGAGGCGGCGCAGCCGCTCATGCTCGAGCGGGTCTGGAAGGAGCTGAAGCCGCTGCTCAGGTAACGCGGATCTGCGCGGGACCGGCGCTCAGCCGGCCGATCACGCTTGCCTGGCCGAAGTTCTGCTCTTTGAAGACTCTCATGACTTCGTCTTGTGCCTCTGCCGCACACGCGACCAGCAGCCCGCCGCTCGTCTGCGGGTCGGTGAGGAGCTTGCGCTTCCACTCCTCGCCCGAGAAGCGCACGTCCTGCCCGTAGCCTTTCCAGTTGCGATCGGAAGCGCCGGTGGCGACGCCCTGCTTCACCCAGTCGAGCGCTTCGGGAATGGTTGGAATGGCGGAAAAGTCCAATTCAGCAGCAAGGCGCGAGCCGCGGCAGATCTCGAGCAGGTGCCCCGCGAGGCCGAAGCCGGTCACGTCGGTGAGCGCGTGCACGCCCGGCATGTCGGCGAGCTTCTCGCCCGGCGTGTTGAGCCGGGTGGTCCACTCGATCATCTGCCGGTAGCCGGACTCGGACAGCTTGCCCTTCTTGAGCGCCGCGGAAAGCACGCCGATGCCGAGCGGCTTGCCCAGGATCAGCACGTCGCCGGCCTTCGCCGAGCTGTTCTTCTTCACCTTGTCCGGATGCACGAGGCCGAGCGCGACCAGGCCGTAGATCGGCTCGAGCGTGTCGATCGAATGGCCGCCGGCGATCGGGATGCCGGCCTGCGCGCACACTGCTTCGCCGCCTTCCAGCACGCGGCGGATCACGCTCACCGGCAGCTTCTCGAGCGGCATGCCGACCAGCGCGAGCGCCATGATCGGGCGCGCGCCCATCGCGTAGACGTCCGAGATCGCGTTGGTCGCCGCGATGCGGCCGAAGTCGTACGGATCGTCGACCACCGGCGTGAAGAAGTCGGTGGTGGCGACCAGCGCCTGCGTGTCGTTCAAGCGGTAGACCGCCGCGTCGTCCGACGTCTCGGTGCCGACCAGCAGATCCTTCGGCAGCCCGCGCAGCGGCATGGTGGAAAGCATGTCGGAAAGAATCGCGGGCGCGATCTTGCAGCCGCAGCCGCCGCCATGGCTGAACTCGGTGAGGCGAATGCGTTCGGGTGCGTTCATAGAGCGTAGAATTTAACCATGGATTTCAAGCGCTTCGATACCATCATCGACGCGCGCTCCCCGGCAGAATACGCCGAAGACCATATCCCGGGCGCGATCTCGGCGCCGGTCCTCGACGACGCCGAGCGCGCCGAGGTCGGCACGCTCTACAAGCAGGTCTCGCCTTTCGACGCGAAAAAGGCCGGTGCCGCGCTGGTGGCGAAGAACGTCTCGCGGCACATCGAGGAGCTGTTCAAGGGCAAGGACAAGAGCTGGCGCCCGCTCGTCTATTGCTGGCGCGGCGGCAAGCGCTCCGGCGCGATGGCGCACATCCTGCGCGAGATCGGCTGGAAGGCCGAGACGCTCGAAGGCGGCTACAAGGCGTATCGCCGCTTCGTGGTGAAGGAATTGGAAAGAATTCCAAAGAACCTCGAATTCCGAGTGGTCCATGGCCCCACCGGCAGCGGCAAGAGCCGCCTGCTCGGCGCGCTGAAGCGCGCCGGCGGGCAGGTGCTCGACCTCGAGGAGCTCGCCGCGCACCGCGGCTCGGTGCTCGGCAACCTGCCCGACCGCCCGCAGCCCTCGCAGAAGATGTTCGAGAGCCTGTTGTTGCGCGAAATTTCGCAATTGAAAAGCGGCAAGCCGGTCTATGTCGAAGGCGAATCGAAGAAGATCGGCCAGCTCCAGGTGCCCGATGCGCTGATGGAGCGCATGCGCGCGTCGGGGTGCATCGTTCTCGACACT
This sequence comes from Burkholderiales bacterium, assembly GCA_036379875.1. Taxonomy (GTDB): domain Bacteria; phylum Pseudomonadota; class Gammaproteobacteria; order Burkholderiales; family SG8-39; genus SCGC-AG-212-J23. The sequence goes on from DASVFV010000026.1 coordinate 6,955, forward strand.
CCGACCGAAGTCCGCGTCGACCTGCTTCTCGAGGAATACGAACACTTCCTCTCCAACCGCGCCGTATTGGACAAGCAGCTCGACTGCCTCGTGGCGCTGCACGGCCGCGAGCGCATCGCCGAATGGAAAGCGATCGGCGACTGGCGCGAGCTGGTGCGCCGGCTCCTGGTCGAGCATTACGACCCCGCCTACCGGCGCTCCTCGCACAAGAACTTCACGCATCTCGCGCACGCGCATCCCGTGCAGGTCGCGCGCGCGGACGACGCCGCCTTTTCCGTCGCGGCCGTATCGCTCCTCGATCCCGCCCTGGTCGAATGAGGCGCGGCATCGCGCTCCTGCTCGCCGCGATGCTGATAGCCGCGCCGGCGTACCCGAGCGACCTGACGGCCCCTGCGCCGGGCTTCAAGCTCGAGATCGGCGTGCGCTTCGGCGCTGGCGCCAGGACCGACCTGACGCTCAACGGCGTTGCAGTGCGCACGCAACCCGAGCGCGCGCAGATGACTTGCCCGCCGCCGCCGGAGAGCTGCGCGGGCATGCTCACGGTGTTCGCGCTCGCCGCCGCCGCGTCGCTGGTCTTCCTGTACGCGATGTCAAAGAACCGGGACTGATGGTCAAGTACGAGCCGAGCCGATGCGTATCCCTCTTTCGCTTGCCCTGACGCTCGCCGCGGGCTGCGCGCTCGCGCAGGGCGCGATCGATACCGACCCGGCGAAGCGCCGCCCGGGCTTCAAGCCGCACCAGCTTTCCTTCGAGACGCCCACGGACGGCGTGGCGCGCGCCGAGTTCCGCTCGCAGCCGTTCTACGCGGTGATCCTTAAGACGGTGCAGCGCTGCAGCGCGGTCGAGAAGGAGCGCATCCAGATCCAGAACCTCTTTCCCGCGAACAAGGTGTTCGCGCCGATGTTCGACTGCGACCAGGAGCCCGAGGACGCGATCCGCTACACCAACGTCAACCCCGCGGTCGGCTTCATCGGCGTCTACGCGGGCGAGGATCTGGACACCGCGGAGCGCGTCCTCGAGTCGGTGCGCCAGCTCGGCATGTTTCCCGGCGCGAACCTGCGGCGCATGCAGGCGGTGCTGGTCTACCCGTAGCGAGCGTCGGAAAACCTTACACCCGCACGCCGCGCGGCGTTCAAGCCCTTGATTCGGTGCCGTGGCACGGTTGGTGCTCGTAGCCGCACGCTCAGGGAGAACCGTCGCCATGAAGAGCCTGCGCCTTATCGCCGCGTTGAGCGCCCTCGGGGCTGCGCTGCCCGTTAGCGCGGGGATCATCGCGAACACGGGCGCCACGCTCGGCGCCACCGATCCGGCGTGGTCGGTCATGTGGCGGCCGATCGGCTTCGGCGGGCTGAGCTTCGGCGCGCTCGCGCAGGCGCCGCTCATCGCGTTCCCGCCTTCGCCGCCCTGGCAGCCGAACCTGGCCGGCGTGAACAACTGGATCGGCGCGGACTCCGATGGCACGGTGCAGAACAGCGGCGACGGCGTGCGACGCTTCGAGTACGCGTTCACCACCAGCATCAACCTGCTCGCGGCGCAGACCGTGACCGGCGCCGTCGGCTACGACAATTTCTTCGTCGGCGGCTTCATCGACGGCACGTTCGACACCGGCACCGGGACCTACACCCCGGGCACGCAGTTCGTGAACCCCACTCAGCTCCTCGGCGCGGGCAACGAGAACAAGGCGGGGTTCTGCCGCAACGGCGATGGATTCCTCCCCTCGAGCTCCTTCCCGACCTGCACGGTGAACTTCTCGTTCGACCTGCCCGCCGGCGACTACAAGATCACCTTCGTCATCCAGGGCGACGGGCTGACCGACGGCTTCATCCTCAACCAAAGGGGCATCACGCTGGCGGTGCCGGAACCGGGCGGCCTCGCGCTGCTCGCGCTCGGCCTGGCCGTCCTCGGCGCCGCGACGCGCCGCGCAACCAAGGAGCCGCACGCATGAAGAAGCTGCTCGCCTGCCTGGCTGTCGGCGCGCTAATTCCGCTCGGGCCGGCGCTCGCTGGCAACGTGTTCGTCACCGGCCACGACCCGATCTGGCACTCCGGCTTCGGCGGGAATGCGGTCGGCGCGGCCAACATGGCGACTGCCGGCATTGACTTCGCGCGCGGCGGCTCGGCGCTGCCGTTCCTGTTCATCGAGTCGGAGCCGCCTACCGGCGTCCCCGCCGGCAACGCCTTTACCGCGCCTTTCCTTGCTACGCACCTCGGCTACGCAGGCCAGTACACCGTGATGAACGGCGCCGAGCTCGCCGCGCTTCCCGACTTCCGCGCCGCCCTGAGCGGCTTCAGCGCCATCGTGGTGGCGAGCGACCATGGCGGAATGCTGACCGCGGCCGAGCTCGGCTTCCTCAACAGTCACGCGGCGGACATCCTCGATTACATCAACGCGGGCGGCGGCCTCTACGCCGAGGCCGAAAGCAACGCGACCGGCAATATCGGCGCCACGCCGCGCTTCGGCTTCCTGCCGTTCCTCGTCTCGAGCACCGACTTCCAGGCCGCCGAGATCGCCAATACGGTGACCGCGTTCGGCGCCGGCGCGCCGTTCCTGCTCACCAACGCGGACGTGAACGGCAATTTCTCGCACAACTTCTTCGCCGCGACGGGCGGCATGGCGCCGGTGGATCTGTTCAACGGCGATCCCTCGCGCCCGCTCACCCTGGCGTTCTCGGGGCAGCTGAGCACCGGCGGCGTGCTGCCCGAGCCGTCGGTCCTCGCGCTGCTCGCCCTCGCGCTCGCGCTGCTCGTGCTCGCCGCGCCGCGGCGCGCGGCGGCCTAGCTCAGCCCGCGCCGGCGAGCACCCTGATGTGCTGGACCGCGCTGCGGCCGAGCGCGGACAAGTCGTATCCGCCCTCGAGCATCGACACCATGCGGCCCTTCGCGTGGCGCTCGGCCACCGCCTTCACCTGCTCGGTGACCCAGCGGTAATCGCCGTCGGTGAAGCGCAGCATCGCCATGTCGTCTTCGGCATGCGCGTCGAAGCCGGCGGAAAAAATAATCAATTGCGGTGAGAAATCCTCCAGCGCGGGCAGCCACACCTCGGTCACCGCCTGCTTCAGTTCCTTCGAGCCCGCGCCGGCCGCGAGCGGCACGTTGAACATGTTGGCGGCCGGGTTGTCGGTGCCGCTGTACGGATAGAACGGATGCTGGAAGATCGACGCCATCACCACGTGCTCGTCGCCCTCGAAGATGTCCTCCGTGCCGTTGCCGTGGTGGACGTCGAAGTCGACGATCGCCACGCGCTCCAGGCCGTGCCGGTGCAGCGCGTGGCGCGCCGCGACCGCGACGTTGTTGAAGATGCAGAAGCCCATCGGCCGCGCGCGGCAGGCGTGATGGCCGGGCGGGCGCACGGCACAGAAGGCGCTGCTGACTTTCTGATCCAAGACTAAATCGACTGCAAGAACCGCTGCCCCGGCGGCGCGCAGCGCGGCGTCGAGCGTGTAGGGATTCATCGCCGTATCGGGATCGAGGTGCACGGTGCCGGCGCGCGGCGCCGCTTCGCGAATCGCCTTCACGTACTCGAGCGGGTGCGCGAGCGCGAGCTGCTCGTCGGTGGCGAGCGGCGCATCGAATCGGGTCAGCGCGGATTCGAGGCCGGAGGCGATCAGCTGGTCTTCGATCGCGGAGAGGCGCTGCGGCCGCTCCGGATGATGCGCTCCCATCTCGTGCCTGAGGCAATCGGCGTGGGTTATGAAGGCCGTCGGCATGCAATTTCATCATATCGCATCAGTTACAATCGCCGCATGCTGCTCAAAGCCGAGTTCCAGCCGTCCAGCAGCGCGTCCGCGCCGATCGAGCGCGTGGTCAGCGCGGCGAGCGGCATCATCCTCGGCAAGGAGACGCAGGTGCGGCTCGCGCTCGCGTGCCTGCTCGCGCGCGGCCACCTGCTCATCGAAGACCTGCCCGGCGTCGGCAAGACCACGCTCGCGCACGTGCTCGCCAGGACGCTCGGCCTGCAGTTCCAGCGCATCCAGTTCACCAGCGACATGCTGCCCGCCGACATCCTCGGCGTGTCGATCTACGAGCGCGACTCGGGCGGCTTCAAGTTCCACCCCGGCCCGATCTTCGCGCAGGTGATCCTCGCCGACGAGGTGAACCGCGCCACGCCGAAGACGCAGTCGGCGCTGCTCGAGGCGATGGAGGAGCACCAGGTCACCGCGGAGGGCGAGACGCGCAAGCTGCCCGCGCCGTTCTTCGTCATCGCCACGCAGAACCCTTCCGAGCAGGTCGGCACCTTCCCGCTCCCCGAGTCGCAGCTCGACCGCTTCATGATGAGGATCGAGCTCGGCTATCCGGACCGCGACGCCGAGCGCGCGCTCCTGTCGGGAACCGACCGGCGCGATCTGCTCGCCACGCTCGACCCGTGCATGACGCCTGCGGAGCTGATGGAGCTGCAGGCCGGCGTGCAGAAGATCCACGTCGCGCCGGCGCTGCTCGACTACGTGCAGGCGATCGTCGAGCACACGCGCCGCTCGCCCGACTACATGACCGGCCTCTCGCCACGCGCCGCGCTCGCGCTCGTGCACTCGGCCAAGGCCTGGGCGCTGCTCGAGGGGCGCGACAAGGTGATCCCCGAGGACGTGCAGGCCATCGTCCCGGGCGTCGCGGCGCACCGCCTGCGCCCGGCGCACGACGGGGCGCGCCGCGTGGACGTCGGCGCGCAGCTCCTCGCCGCGGTCGCGATTCCGTAGCACAGCCCAGATGTCGTCCCCGCGAAGGCGGGGACCCCGTTTTTATTTTTTGAGAACATGGGTTCCCGCCTGCGCGAGAACGACAGTTTCGGCCACCCAGTTGTCTCCAAAGGAACTCCCCCGGCCTTGCGTGCCTAAGAAGGAGTGAAGGCAAGAACAATCCTGCTTGGCGCGGCCGTGATTTTTTCCGCGCTGGCGCACGCCAACCCCCCTGCCGACTGGATCAAGGCGCCCGGCGCGCGCGCGGAGCTGGTCGACGAGCCGGTGTTCGGCGGGCGCGTGGCGCTCTACCGCGCCGGACCCGCAGATGCCGAAGCGATCGTGCTGGTGCACGGCCTGGGCACGCCGGCGGCGCGCGATTGGGGGCTGGTGATCCCGGCGCTCGCGCGGCGCTACCAGGTCATCGCGCTCGACCTGCCCGGCTTCGGCAACTCGAGCAAAGGCAACCATTACTACACGCCGGACAGCCTCGCGCACGCGCTCGACGCGGTGCTGAAGGAGCCGGCGCGCTTCACGCTGGTCGGGCACTCGATGGGCGCCGGGGTGGCGATCGCCTACGCCGCCGCGCATCCCGGGCGCGTCTCGCACCTCGTGCTGGTCGACGCGGCCGGCGTGCTGCACCGCTCGGTCTATATCGAATACCTCGCGATCAAGGGTCTCGAGCAGGCGCTTGGCAAGGACTCATGGATGTTCCCGGCCCTCTCGCGCGCCATCCACCGCCGCGCGGAAAGCTGGCCCGACGACGACGCGCTCGCGATCGAGCGCGCCGGCGTGCGGCGGCGCCTGCTCGGCGGCGAGCCGGCCGCGATCGCCGCGGTCAGCATGACCGGGTGGGATTTCAGCCAGGAGCTGCGCGCGATCCG
>DASVFV010000027.1:0-18263 GCA_036379875.1 Burkholderiales bacterium
CGTCGATAAGTCGATCAAGCTGAGCGCCATGCTCAAGCGGCGCGGCGTCAAGCATGAACTGCTGAATGCACTGCCCGAGCACGCGGCCCGCGAGGCCGAGATCGTCGCCCAGGCCGGCCGCATCGGCGCGGTGACCATCTCGACCAACATGGCCGGCCGCGGCACCGACATCGTGCTCGGCGGCAACGTGGAGAAGCAGTGCGAGATGGTCGAGGCCGATGCAAGCCTCGACGCGAATGAGCAGCAGAAGAGGATCGACAAGCTGCGCGGCGAGTGGCAGCAGCTGCACGACCAGGTGGTGAAGGCGGGCGGCCTGCACATCATCGGCACCGAGCGGCACGAGTCGCGGCGCATCGACAACCAGCTGCGCGGCCGCTCCGGCCGCCAGGGCGACCCGGGCAGCTCGCGCTTCTATATGTCGCTCGAGGATCCGCTGCTGCGCATCTTCGCCGGCGAGCGCATCAACCGCATCATGGTGATGCTGAAGATGCCCGAGGGCGAGGCCATCGAGCACGCCATGGTGACGCGCTCGATCGAGAGCGCGCAGCGCAAGGTCGAGGCGCGCAACTTCGACATCCGCAAGCAGCTGCTCGAGTACGACGACGTCGCCAACGACCAGCGCAAGACCATCTACGCGCTGCGGAACGAGCTGCTCGAGTCGCAGGACGTGTCGGGGCGCCTCAGCGACCTGCGCGCCGGCGTGGTCGCGGACCTGTTCCGCACCTACGTGCCGGACGAAAGCGTCGAGGAACAGTGGGACATCGGCGGCCTCGAGAGCGCGCTCAAGGCCGAGCTGCAGCTCGAGCTGCCGCTGCGCGCGTGGCTGAAGCAGGAGGAAGACCTGCAGCCCGACGCGCTGCTCGAGCGCATCGTGCAGAAGGCCGAGGAGGCCTACCGCGCCAAGGTGCCGGCCGGCGCGGAGAGCCAGTGGAAGCAGTTCGAGCGCTACCAGATGCTGCAGACCCTCGACGCGCACTGGCGCGAGCACCTCGCGGCGCTCGACCACCTGCGCCAGGGCATCCATCTGCGCGGCTATGCGCAGAAGAACCCGAAGCAGGAGTACAAGCGCGAGGCCTTCGAGCTGTTCGGCGCGCTGGTCGAATCCGTGAAGCTGGAGGTGATCAAGACGCTGAGCGCGATCGAGATCCGCCGCCAGGAGGACATCCGGCCCGACGTCGAGTCGCACGTCGAGAACGTGCGCCCGGTGCATCCCGCTTCCATGGCCGGCGCCGAGGCGCAGCCCGAGGAGAACGGCGAGGTCGCGGTGGCCGAGGAGCCGAAGAAGCGCCCGGTGCGCGTCGGCCAGAAGGTCGGGCGCAACGATCCCTGCCCGTGCGGCTCGGGCAAGAAGTACAAGCACTGCCACGGCAAGCTCAGCTGATGTGGCAGTAAACCTCGCGCCACCCGACGCGGCGTCGCTGCTGGCCATCCCGGGCGTGGACCTCGGGGTGGCCATGGCCGGCATCAAGAAGCCCAACCGCAAAGACCTGCTGGTGATGCGCCTCGCGCCCGGCGCGTCGGTCGCCGGGCTGTTCACGCAGAACCGCTTCTGCGCCGCACCCGTGGTGCTCGCGCGCGAGCGCATCGACAATGAAGTGCGCGCACTGGTGGTGAACACCGGCAACGCGAACGCCGGCACCGGCGAGGACGGGTTGAAGCGCGCAGCACAGGTCTGCGAGGCGCTCGCCGGCCACCTCGGCTGCGACCCCGAGCAGGTGCTGCCGTTCTCGACCGGCGTGATCATGGAGCCGCTGCCCGCCGAGCGCATCGTCGCCGCGCTGCCCAAGGCGCTGCTCAACAAGAGCGACTGGTATTCCGCGGCCGAGGCGATCATGACCACGGACACGGTGCCGAAGGCTTTTTCCAAGAAAATAAAATTGTCCAGGGGCGAAGCCCGGGTGACCGGCATCGCCAAGGGCGCGGGCATGATCCGGCCCGACATGGCGACCATGCTCGGCTTCATCGCCACGGATGCGCGGGTTTCTCAAAAGCAGCTTCAATCCATTCTGGCCAGAGCGGCGGATCGGTCGTTCAACTGCATCAGCGTGGACGGCGACACCTCGACCAACGACTCGCTGATCCTCGCCGCGACCGGCGAAGGCGCGCCGCTCGCCTCGACCCGCGACGCGCTCAAGCTCGAGGCCGCGGTCACCGACGTGGCGCGCCATCTCGCGCAGGCCATCGTGCGCGACGGCGAAGGCGCCACCAAGTTCGTCACGGTGCGCGTCGAGCGCGGGCGCAGCCGCGACGAGTGCCGCAAGGTGGCGTACTCGATCGCCCACTCGCCGCTGGTGAAAACCGCCTTCTTCGCCTCCGACCCGAACCTCGGCCGCATCCTCGCCGCGATCGGCAATACCGGCGTGGAAATCGGCAAGCTGAACCTGTATCTGGACGACACGCTGGTGGCGACCGGCGCCGGCCGCCATCCCGCCTACCGGGAAGAGCAGGGCGTGGCCGCGCTGAGGAAGCCCGAGTTCACCGTGCGCGCGGTGCTGAACCGCGGCAAGGCCGAGGCCACGGTCTGGACTTGCGACTTCTCCTATGACTACGTAAAAATCAACGCCGAGTACCGGACTTGAGCAAAGAACTAGAAAAGATCCTCGAGAAGCTTGAGCAGCTCCTTCCGCCGCCACCGCCGGCTCCCGACTGGAAGGCGAGCGTGGCGTTCCGCTGGCGCTCGAACGGAAAACGCGGCGGCTGGCTGCAGCCGGTGCGCCACGTGCACCGCATCAAGCTCGCCGACCTGCGCGGCATCGACAAGCAGATCGAGCGCGTGGAGCAGAACACGCGCCAGTTCCTGGACGGCAAGCCGGCCAACAACGTGCTCCTCACCGGCGCGCGCGGCACCGGCAAGTCGTCGATCGTGAAAGGGCTGCTCAACAAGTATGCGAAGCAGGGCCTGCGCCTGATCGAGGTGGAGAAGAACGACCTCGTCGACCTGCCGACCATCGTGGACCAGGTGGCCGGACGCCCGGAGCGCTTCATGCTGTTCTGCGACGACCTCACTTTTCACGGCGCCGAGGAAGGCTACATCGCGCTCAAGGTCGCGCTCGACGGCTCGATCTCCACCACCTCGGAGAACCTGCTCATCTACGCCACCTCCAACCGCCGCCACCTGATGCCCGAGTACATGGCCGAGAACCTCGAGACCAAGTACGTCGGCGACGAGATCCACCCCGGCGAGACCGTGGAGGAGAAGATCTCCCTTTCGGAGCGCTTCGGCCTCTGGGTGACGTTCTACCCCTTCGACCAGGACGAGTACCTCGATATCGTCGGGCAGTGGCTCAGGTCATTCGACTCCGCGCTGAGCGAAAAAGCGAAAGAAGAAGCGCTGCAGTGGGCCCTGCAGCGCGGCTCGCGCAGCGGGCGGGTCGCCTACCAGTTCGCGCGCGACTGGGCGGGCCGCCACGCCAAAAAGAAGTGATCGAGGTCGCGGCGGCGGTCCTGCAGCGTCCCGACGGCGCATTCCTGCTCGCGCAGCGCCCGGCCGGTAAGGTGTACGCCGGCTACTGGGAATTTCCCGGCGGCAAGATCGAGCGCGGCGAGGCGGCCGGCGCGGCGCTGGCGCGCGAGCTGCACGAGGAGCTCGGCATCGACATCGGCGAGGCGTATCCGTGGCTCACGCGGGTCTATACGTATCCGCACGGCACCGTGCGGTTGCAGTTTTTCCGCGTCTACGAATGGCAAGGCGAGCCCCACCCGCGCGAAGACCAGGCCATTTCCTGGCAGCAACCGGGCGCCAGCATGGCGGCGCCGATGCTGCCGGCCAACGCGCCGATCCTTGCCGCGCTCGCGCTGCCGGATGAATACGCGGTGACGAATGCCGCGCAGTACGGCACGGCCGCGATGCTTTCCAGGATGGAAACCAGGCTGCGGCAGGGCCTGAAGCTGATCCAGGTCCGCGAGCCGGGGTTTGCGCAGCGCGACGCGTTTACCCGGCAGGCGATCGAGCTCGCGCATCGCTACGGCTGCAAGGTGATGGTAAAGGAGCCGTTTCCCGGCGCGGACGGCATCCACTACACGGCCGCCGAGCTGATGAAGCTCAAAAAGAAAGAAGAAGAAGGACTGAGCGCCGCGTCGTGCCACACGAGGGAAGAGCTGGAGCGCGCCAGGGCGCTGGGACTGGACTTCGTGGTGCTGGGGCCGGTGCGGGACAAATCGCCGGCGCTCGGCTGGGACAAGTTCCGCGAGCTCGCGCACCTCGCCTCCATCCCGGTGTATGCGATTGGCGGCCTGACCCGCGACGACCTGCCGGATGCGCGGCGCGCGGGCGCGCACGGCATCGCGATGATTCGCGGCGCTTGGACCTGATTGGGGCCGCCGCATGCCAAATCGCTCACGCCCCGTTGCGCATCTTTGCCGGCGGAGAACAGTTCATGACAGTTGCACGGCGGAGCGCGCCCTAGCATCACGAATTCATGCAAGCAGGTGATTCCTCAAGGCTTTCGTCATGAGCGTGCGCGTGCTCGCCATCGACGACGATCCGACCATGCGCGACCTGGTCGCGCAGTTTCTTTCGCTCGCCGGCTACCAAGTGGAACTCGCCGATGGCGGAGCGGCAGGCCTGGCGGCGATCCGCGCCAATCCGCCCGACGTGGTGGTGTGCGATGTCGACATGCCGGGCATGAGCGGCTTCGAAGTGCTGAGCCGGCTGCGCGGCGAGGCGGCCACCGCCGTGCTGCCGTTCGTGCTGCTCACTTCGCTTTCCGACCGCGACAGCGTGCGTCGTGGCCTGCGGCTCGGCGCCGACGACTTCCTGTGCAAGCCGGTGCGCGCGCCCGATCTGGTCGAGGCGCTCGGCGTCGCGCTCGACAAGCGCCGGCGCATGAGCGCGCTGGTTTCGCGCTACGCGTTGCCCGACGAGCATGAGCTGCGCCAGCGCTACGCGGCGAAGCGCAGCGGCGGCACGCCCCCGGCAGCGGAAGCAGCCGAGCTCGGATCGCTGACCGGTCGGCGCGCGATCCAGACCGTGCTGTTTTCCGACATCCGCGGCTTCACCACGATCTCGGAGCGTCTTGCGGTGACCGAGGTCGCCGAGCTGCTGAGCGAATACCTGCGCGAGGCCTGCAAGCCGATCCTGGAGGAGCGCGGCCGCATCATGAAGATCATGGGCGACGGCGTGATGGCGATCTTCGGCCACGACGCGCCCGAGGACACGCGGGCGCACGCCGCCGCGGCGCTGCGCGCCGGGCTGCGCCTGGGCCTGGTGGCGCAGCAGTTCCGCCACTGGATCGCGTCGCGCTTCGATCTGCCCGGCCTGGCGCCGTTCGACATCGGCGTCGGGATCCACACCGGCGAGGTCATGCTGTTCCAGCTGCCGGTGGGCGGCTCGAGCGATTTCACCGCGGTGGGGGACACGGTCAACGTCGCGGCGCGCCTCGAGACCAAGTCGAAGGAGCTCGGCTGGCCGGTGGTGGCAAGCCAGGCGACCCTCGCGCACGCCGGCCCGGGTTTCCTCGTGCTCGAGTCGCGCGAAGTCGAGCTCGCCGGCCGCGATGCGCGCATCCGGGTCGGGCGCGTCGCGCAGCATGACGGCGCGCTGCAGCGCCCGGCCGCGCTCAGCTCCGGCATGGAGGCGATGATCAGCGAGAGCGCGCTGGTGACCGCCGAATCCGCGAAGCAGGCGCTCGACCGCACGTTGCAGGCGATCGGCGAGCAGCTGCAGCAACCGTCGGCCGACGCCGAGCCGCTGATCAACGGCTATCGCGTGCTGGCCAAGATCGCGGAGGGCGGCATGTCGTGCGTTTACCTCGCGCAGGCCGAGGAGCCGCGCCGCAAGGTGGTGCTGAAGGTGCTGAACGGCCGGCGCAACGACGCGGACGGCCTGTGGAAGCGCTTCTTCCAGGAGTGCGCGATCCTGTCCGGGATCCAGCATGTCAACGTGGTGCGCATCTACGATCAGGGCTTCGGCGAGCAGCTCGCGTACCTCGCGATGGAATACCTCGGCGGCGGCACGCTGGGCGAGCAGATCCAGCGCGGCCTCACGCCGCGCCAGGCGCTCTCGCTGCTCTCGCAGGCGGCGTGCGGGCTGGCCGAGATCCATCGCGCCGGCATCGTGCATCGCGACATCAAGCCGGCGAACCTCATGCTGCGCGAGGAAGGCGTCCTGGTGCTCACCGACTTCGGCGTCGCCAAGCGCCTCGACGCGAGCGGCCATCAGACCATGCACGGCGAGATCGTCGGCACGCCGAATTACATCTCGCCCGAGCAGGCGGAGGGCGCCGAGGTCACCCCGGGCAGCGATCTCTACAGCCTGGGGGTGATCTTCTTCGAGATGCTGACCGGGCGCCGGCCTTATAGCGGCGGCACGATCTACGAGGTGATCGCGCAGCACATCGGCGCGCCGATTCCGCGCCTGCCCGCCGCGCTGGCCGGTTACCAGGGCCTGGTCGACCGCATGCTCGCCAAGCGTCCGGCCGATCGCTTCGCCAGCGCGCTAAGCCTGCTCGCCGCGATCGATGACGTCTGGACGCGCGTCGCGCTGAAGAACGCCTCGATTACGACTTAGAGGGCGGGTCGTCCCGCTCCGGCAGCCGGTAATCCTCGGCGGCCCACTTGCCCAGGTCGATCATCCTGCAGCGCTCGCTGCAGAACGGCCGCCACTTGTTCTGCGGCGAATACTCGGCGCGCGTCCCGCAGCGCGGGCAGCGCACGATCCTTACAGATTGCAAAAAGTGAGCTCGAAGGGCACGTCCCAGTCCGCGGTGCGCGCCTTGGGCTCGGCGCCGTTCTGCGCGAGGAAGCGGATGTTCAGCACGTACTTGTTCGCGCTGATCTCCGGCACGCACGGCGCGGACGGATCGAGGCGCAGGCGCAGCATCTGCGCGGTCTTGCCGCCGAGCATCTGCTGGTACATGCCCTGCGGCGCCGACACGGTCTGCGGCTTGCCGGACTCGCGCAGGATCCTGAGGATGATCGCCGAGCCGTCGCGCAGCGGGTAGAGCGGCCCGGTCCAGGCGGCGAGCTGGCCGGTGCGCTCTTCGGAAGGCCGGTGCAGCCAGTAGTGGTAGGAGGGCAGGTCGAACTCGCATGCGCCGCCCGGGATGCCGGTGCGCTGCTTGATCGACATCAGCCAGTCGTTCTCGCGCAGGTACTGGCCGATCTTGCCGGTCATGGAAAAGAGCGCCTGCGAGGCCTGCTCGATGTCCTTCAGCACGTGCTGCAGCGCGTCCTCGGCGATGTCGGGGTTGTTGCGGAACGACAGCAGCACCTGCTTCTGCCGCTCGAGCTCCTGCAGCAGGTCGGACTTGAGGTCGGCGCGCCCGGCCACCTCCATGATCTCGAACAGCGTGAGCAGCGCCATGTGGTGGTCGTGCGGCTCGGTGCGCGCGATGAAGTGGCGCGAGCGCTCGAACAGGTCCTCGAGGCGCAGCAGCGTGCGGATGCGCTCGTTGAGCGGGTACTCGTACGTGATCACGGCTTGCCGAATTGTAGGTATTTTCGATGCAGGGCGGCGACCTGCGTGCGCAATGCTTCACGCGGCCCGGCATTGTCGATCACGTCGTCGGCGGCCGCGAGGCGCTCGGCGCGCGACACCTGGGTGCGCATGATGGCGCGCACCTCATCCCCGGAAAGGCCGCTGCGCGAGCGCACGCGCTCGACCTGCGTCCCTTCCGGCACGTCGACCACCAGCACGCGGTCCACGCGCTTTCGGTAATCGGGCGATTCGACGAGCAGCGGCACCACGTGGATCACGTAGGGTCCCGTTGCCCCGGCAATGCGGCGCGCCGACTCGGCGCGGATCATCGGGTGCAGTATTTTTTCCAAATCCTTCTTCGCAGCGGGGTCGGCGAATACCCGCTCCCTCATGCGCTTGCGGTTCATGGCGCCGCCGGAGAGGAAGTCCTTGCCGAACTGCTTCTCGATGTGCGGCAGCGCCGCGCCGCCCTTCGCGGTGAGCTCGTGCGCGATCACGTCGGTATCGACCACGGTAACGCCGAGCTTCGCGAACTCGTCGGCCGCGGCCGACTTGCCGCTGCCGATACCGCCGGTGAGCCCGACTACGAAGGTCACAGCCTTTGCAAGTACCAGCGCACGATCGGCTCGCCCCAGAACATGGCGACGATGCCCGCGATCGCGAGATAGGGGCCGAAATGGAAGCGGAAGCCCGCGTCCCACTTGCCGCGCGCGGCAAACATCTGCAGCGCGCCGAACGCGAGGCCCACCAGCGAGGAGAGCAGGATCACGAGCGGCAGCATCTTCCAGCCGAGGAAGGCGCCCACCGCGGCGTTCATCTTGAAGTCGCCGTAACCCATGCCGTCCTTGCCGGTCAGCAGCTTGAAGCCCCAGAACACCAGCCACAGCACCAGGTAGCCGGCCACAGCCCCGACCACCGCGTCCTGGATCGGGACGAACCCGCCCAACAGGTTGACGAGCAGGCCCACCCACACCAGCGGCAGCGTGAGCGCGTCGGGCAGCAGCCCGGTCTCCTGGTCGATGAAGGCGAGGGCGATGGTGAACCAGATGAAGAGCGCCGCGCCGAGCGCCGTGGAGGTGGCGCCGAAGCGCCACGCCGCGTACGCGGCGCCGAGGCCGGCCAGGGCTTCGACCAGCGGGTACTTGAAGGAGATGCGTGTCTTGCACTGCGAGCACTTGCCGCGCAGCGCGAGCCAGCTCACCAGCGGGATGTTCTCCAGCGCGGTGATGCGGTGGCCGCATTTCGGGCACGCCGAGCGCGGCACAACCAGGTTGTAAGGCGGGTTTTCGGGCTGCGCTGGCGGCTGGCCGGCGAGCTCGGCGCATTCCTCGCGCCAGCCGCGCTCCAGCATCTTCGGCAGGCGGTGGATGACCACGTTCAGGAACGAGCCGACGCACAGCCCGAAGGCGAGCACAACCCAGGGAAGGACGCCGGGCTGGGCGAGCCAGCCGAACGTCGAAATCACGAAGCGGGGGTTAGAAACACTCTACCCCCGCACCCCCGCATGCTAGACAGCCTGGCCCATCTTGAAGATCGGGAGGTACATCGCGATCACCATGCCGCCGATCAGCGTGCCGAGCACCACCATGATCATCGGCTCCATCAGCGAGGACAGCGCCTCGACCGCGTCGTCGACCTCGGTCTCGTAGAAGTCGGCCACCTTGGAGAGCATGCCGTCGAGCGCGCCGGTCTCCTCGCCGATCGACACCATCTGCAGCACCATGTTGTTGAACACGGCGGTGTTCTGCATGGCGACGGTGAGCGAGGTGCCGGTGGCGACTTCCTGCTTGATCTTCTTGGTGGCCTCGGCGTAGACATAGTTGCCCGAGGCGCCGCCTACCGAGTCGAGCGCCTCGACCAGCGGCACGCCGGCCGCAAACATGGTCGACAGCGTGCGCGTCCAGCGCGCCACGGTCGAGATGCGCACCAGATGGCCGAACACCGGCAACCTGAGCATCAGCTTGTCCATGAACTGCTGCACCGCGGTGGAGCGCTTCCACGACTCGAGGAAGCCGTAGATGCCGCCGCCGATAAGCGGGAAGATGATGTACCAGTAGGACACGAACCAGTCCGAGATCGCCATCACCATCAGCGTCGGCGCGGGCAGGTCGGCGCCGAAGTTGGTGAACACCTCCTTGAACGCGGGGATCACGAAGATCATGATCACCGCCGTGATGATGAAGGCCACCGCGATGATCGCGATCGGGTAGAACAGCGCGCTCTTGATCTTGGACTTGATGGCGAGCGTTTTTTCCTGGTAGGTCGCGAGGCGGTCGAGCAGCGTCTCGAGAATACCGGCGGCCTCGCCGGCCTGCACCAGGTTGCAGTACAGGTTGTCGAAGTGGAGCGGGAACTTGCGGAACGCCGCGGCGAGCGAAGAGCCGGTCTCGACGTCGGTCTTGATGTCGGTGAGCAGCTTGGCCACCGCCGGGTTGGAGGCGCCCTTGCTCACGATCTCGAACGATTGCAGCAGCGGCACGCCGGCTTTCATCATGGTGGCGAGCTGGCGCGTGAAGAGCGAGATGTCCTTCGACGTGACCGAGCCGCCGCCCTTGCGCTTGACCGCCTTGACCTTCTGCACCAGGATGCCCTGGCGGCGCAGCGTCGCGTTGACCGCAGCCTCGCTGACGGCGCGCAGTTCACCGCGAATCGTCTTCCCGGCCTTGTCTTTGCCTTCCCAGCTGAACGTGAGTTCTTTGGGCCCTTTGGCTGCGGCCGCTGCGGTTGCCATACTGACTCCCTTCCCTTAGGCAGCGGATGATGCCCTTCGTCCCGGGCTTTGTAAAGCGTGAAGTTCCGGCCCTAAGCCCCTGAGGTCGCGGTATTTTCTACAATCTGGATGGGCTTAAAAATCCGCACGGTTTTGATCGTCCGGCCCTGCGCGTGGACGATCTCCATGGGCACGTTGCCGACCTTGATCGAGACGTCGGCCTCGGGGATGTCCTGCAGGTGCTCCACGATCAGGCCGTTCAGGGTCTTGGGACCGTCGGTCGGAAGCGACAGTCCGAGCGCGCGGTTCACCTCGCGCACCGGGGTGGTGCCCTCCGCGGTCGCGGTGCCGCTCGCGTCCCAGGCGAGCGCCGCCCCGGCGCTCGGCAGCGAGGTGGTGAACTTGCCGATGATTTCTTCCAGGATGTCCTCGAGCGTCACCAGGCCCATCAGCTCGCCGTACTCGTCCACCACCAGCGCCAGGCGCTCGCGCTTCTCCTGGAAGTACTGCATCTGGGCGAGCACCGGCGTGGTGGCGGGCACGAAGTAGGGCTCGGCGAGCAGCGACTCGAGCGTTTCCTTGTCGAGCGTGCCGGTGGGCAGCGCGGCGACCACCTTCTTCACCGGCAGCACCCCCACCACGTCGCCCAGCGCGCTGCGGAACACCGGCAGGCGCTGGTGGTAGCTGGTGACGAGCTGGTGGACGATGGTGTCCATGTCGTCGTCGAGGGTGATCGACTCGATGCTCGCGCGCGGCACCATGATGTCCAGCACCGTGATGTCGCCGAGGTCGAACAGATTCATCAGCATCGACAGGTGCTTCTTGGGCAGCAGATTCGAGTACTCGAGCAGGATGGTGCGGATCTCTTCGGGCGTCATCTCGCCCGAGGTCTCGCCGCGCGCGCGCGAGAGACGCAGCAGCGGATTGAGGATCGCGTTGGTCGAGCCGGACAGCAGGTGCACGAACGGCGCCGAGGCCTTGGCGAGCGCCAGCATCGGCCAGGCCACCATGCGCGCGATGCCGACCGCGTTGTGCTGGCCGAGGCGCTTCGGCACCAGCTCGCCGGCCACGATCGAGACGTAGGTGATGCCGATCACCACGCTCGCGGTGGCGAGGTAGCCGCTCGACTTCGCGTCCAGGCCGAACGCCTGCTGCAGCCACAGCGCGAGGTCGGCGGAGAAGATCGCGTCGCCGATGATGCCGTTCAGGATGCTCACCGAGGTGATGCCGATCTGCACCGTGGAGAGGAAGCGCGTCGGATCGTCGCCGAGGCGCAGCGCGCCGCGCGCCAGGCCGTCGCCCGCGGCGGCGAGCTGCTTGAGGCGCGAGCGCCGCGCGGTGAGCAGCGCGACCTCCGACATGGCGAACACGCCGTTCAGCAGGACCAGCCCGATCAGCAGCAGGACTTCCATCAGGCGCGCTGCAGCAGCACTTCGAGCACGAAGCGGCTGCCGATGTAGGCGAGCAGCAGCATGACGAAGCCGGTCAGCGTCCAGCGCAGCGCGGTGCGCCCGCGCCAGCCGTAGCGCCAGCGCCCGGCGAGCAGCAGGCCGAAGATCAGCCACGACAGCAGCGCGAACACGGTCTTGTGGTCGGAGCGCAGCGCGCGCCCGAACAGCGTCTCGGAGAACACGATGCCGGTGGCGAGCGTGAGGGTGAGGAACACGAAGGCGGCGCCGATGCTGCGAAACAGCAGCGCCTCGAGCGTGAGCAGCGGCGGCAGGTGCGGAAACGCGAGCGTGCCGCGCCGGTGCAGCTGGCGCTCGGCGAGCGCCATCAGCGTGGCGTGCAGCAGCGCGATGAGGAACAGCCCGTAGGCGATCATCGCCAGCGCGAGGTGCAGCCGGAATTCGAAGGCCTGCGCGTGCGCGCCGCTCGAGGCGAGGCCGGGGAAGATCGCCGGCAGCGGCACCGCCGCGGCGGCGAGCGGCAGCACGAGCGGCTGCATGCCTTCCAGCTCGTAGAACAGGCTCTCCACCCAGTACAGCGCGACGCCGATGCACATCATCACCGAGAGCGCCTGCGCGAAGCCGAAGCGCAGCTCCTTGTCGAAGATCCCGCTGTAGAGCAGCCAGGCGTGCAGCGCGAGGGGGACGAGGATCGCGGCGCGCTCCCAGCCGCGCATCGCGGTTTTGGCGCGCGCGCGCCAGCGCGTGTTCCAGAAGTGCCAGGCCAGCCCGACGTACATGGCCGAGACGATTGCGTGAATTACAATGTCGGGCACGCTTCAGTTTAGCACCCTGCCTTTGTGCACTTGACCTAATGCTCGATACCCTGACCACACGCCTCGCGCGCATCGTCAAGACGATCCGCGGCGAAGCGCGCCTCACCGAAGCCAACATCCAGGAGGCGCTGCGCGAGGTGCGCGTCGCGCTGCTCGAAGCCGACGTCGCGCTGCCGGTGGTGAAGCACTTCATCGAGTCGGTGCGCGCCGCGGCGCTCGGCGCGGAGGTGGTCGGCAGCCTGACCCCGGGCCAGGCGCTGGTCGGCGTCGTGCACCGCGAGCTCGCCAGGCTGATGGGCGAGGCCAACGTCGGCCTCGACCTCGCGACGCAGCCGCCGGCGGTGATCTTGATGGCCGGCTTGCAGGGCTCGGGCAAGACCACCACCACCGGCAAGCTGGCCCGGCTGCTGGTCAATAACAAGAAGAAAGTGGCGGTGGTTTCGTGCGACGTCTACCGGCCGGCGGCGATCGAGCAGCTGAAGACCGTCGCCGCGCAGGCCAAGGCAGAATTCATTCCTTCTTCCGTCGGCGAGAAGCCGGCCGACATCGCCCGCCGTGCCGTCGAGTATGCGCGCACGCATTACGACGACGTGCTGATCGTCGACACCGCGGGGCGCCTCGCGATCGACGAGGAGATGATGCGCGAGATCGCCGAGCTGCACGCGCAGCTGAAGCCGGTCGAGACGCTGTTCATCGTCGACGCCATGCAGGGCCAGGACGCGGTGAACGTGGCGAAGGCATTCAACGAGCGCCTGCCGCTCACCGGCGTGATCCTGACCAAGCTGGACGGCGATGCGCGCGGCGGCGCGGCGCTCTCGGTGCGCCACGTCACCGGCAAGCCGATCAAGTTTGCCGGCGTGGCGGAGAAGCTCGACGGCCTGGAGCCCTTCCATCCCGAGCGCATGGCGGCGCGCATCCTCGGCATGGGCGACATCCTGTCGCTGGTCGAGGAGGCGCACGCCAAGATCGACCTCGAGGAGGCGCAGCGCGTCGCCGAGAAGGTGAAGAAGGGCAAGGGCTTCGACCTCGAGGACTTCAAGCAGCAGATCGCCCAGATGAAAAAAATGGGCGGCGTGGCCTCGCTGATGGACAAGCTGCCCGCGCAGCTGGTCGGCAGTATCGATCCGGCCAAGCTGCAGGACGAGACGCAGTTCCGGCGCATCGAGGGCATCATCAATTCGATGACGCCCGCCGAGCGGCGCAAGCCGGAGCTGATCAAGGCCTCGCGCAAGCGCCGCATCGCCGCCGGCGCCGGCGTGCCGGTGCAGGCGGTGAACCAGCTGCTCAACCAGTTCGAGCAGATGCAGAAAATGATGAAGATGATGAAAGGCGGGAATTTGGCACGCATGATGCGCGGCATGAAGGGCATGCTGCCGGGCATTCGCTAGCGGGGATGGCTTGGAAGAATCCGGCCGTACACGGGTCTGCAGCGTCCTGTTCATCGACATCGTCGAATACTCGCGCCGCGACGTCGCCGAGCAGGTGCGGCTGAAGAACATGTTCAACCTGGTGATGAGCAGCGCGCTCGGGCACGTCGAGCCCGAGGAGCGCGTGGTGGTCGACACCGGCGACGGCGCGGCGATCACCTTCCTCGGCGACCCGGAGCGCGCGCTGTACGTGGCGCTGGAAGTATTCGACAACGTGGGCGAGCTGCCGGTGCGCATGGGCATCAACCTCGGCCCGGTCTCGCTGATGAAGGACCTGAACGGCCTGGACAACGTGATCGGCGACGGCATCAACGTCGCGCAGCGCATCATGAGCTTCGCCGGCAGCGGCGAGCTGCTGGTGTCGCGCCAGTTCTACGACATCGTGTCGCGGCTCTCGGACGACTACGCGGCGATGTTCAAGATCGAAGGCTCGCGCACCGACAAGCACGAGCGCGCGCACGAGGTGTACTCGGTGAGCAAGGCGGTGCGCGTCGGGCGCAAGGTGGCCGGCGAGCAGCGCAAGGTGAAGAGCAAGCGCCGCGCCGGGCCGGACACCACGTTCAGCGGCACGAGCCGCACGCCGGCGCAGGTGTTCGACGCCGGCACGCACTTCATGGTGTCCGGCTACAGCGAGGCGAGCGTCAAGGAAGCGGTGCAGAAGCTGCAGGACAAGGGCGGCCGGCAGATCGGCGTCACCAGCCGCGTCGGCGGCAAATGGATGGCGAGCGTGAGCAACCCGGCCACCGCGGTCGAGGCGCAGGTCGAGGCGCTCGGCTTCAAGCACATGATCACCGGCAAGACGCGCGAGGCGGTGGAGCTCAAGCTGCGCGAGCTCGTCGATCGCGGCGCGCGCCTCGTGCAGGAGCCGGAGCTTTCCGACGGCGTGTGGACCGCGGTGTGCGAGAAGTTCTAATGCAGGGCACGCTTCTTCCCATGCCCTGATGCGCGCTCCTGCGGCGCTCGCCGCGGCCACCGCCCTCAACCTGCCGTTCGGCACGCTGTACGCGTTCAGCGTGTTCCTCAAGCCGCTCGAGGCGCTGCTTGGCGTCGGCCGCGCCGAGCTGAGCGTGGTGTTCGCGCTTGCCACCGTCACGCTCACCGGCGGCATGGTGCTCGCGCCGAGCGTTTATCGAAGGTTTCCCGCTTGGGCGGTTTGCGTCGCGTGCGGCGCGTGCGCTGGCGGCGGCCTGTTACTCGCGGCCTCGGCGAGCACTTTCGCGCAGTTCGTGCTCGGCTACGGCGTGCTGTTCGGCGTCGGCGCCGGCATCGGCTTCATCCTGGTGCAGCAAGGCGTGAACCAGAGCGTCACCACGCGCAGCGGGCTCGCGAACGGCTACGTGGTGAGCCTCTACCCGCTGGGCGCGATGCTGGGCGCGCCGCTGTTCGGCTGGACCATCGAGGCGTTCGGCATGCGCGCCACGCTCGCCGGCCTCGGCGCCACCGTGCTCGCGACCTGCGCGCTCACTGCGCTGCTTCTCGGAAACATGAAGATGCAGACGAGCGAGGTTCCCGAGGTCGAAGACGCCCAACGCCCGACCTTCTTTCTCCTCGCCGGCGTGTTCTTCCTCGCCGCCGCCGCGGGCCTCATGGTGATGAGCCAGGCAGCCGGCATCGTGCAGGCCTACGGCGGACAGACCGCGCTCGCCGTCGCCGCCACCACCTTCATCACCGGCGCGGTCGGCGCCGCGCGCGTCGCCGGCGGCTGGCTCACCGACCGCTTCGCCGTTCCGCGCGTCGCGGCGGGCGCCCAGGTGTTCGCCGCCTGCGGCGCCATGCTTCTCACCGTGTGGCCCGGCCCGCTCGTCGCCGTGCCGGCGCTCGCCATGATCGCCATGGGCTACGGCTTCATCTCCGGCGTCACGGCGGCGGCAATCGCGCGCTACTGGCACAAGAACGCCTTCGGCCGCGTTGCGGGCCGGCTCTACATCGCCTGGTGCGTGGCCGCCGTGACGCTGCCGATCCTCGCCGGCTGGCTCTACGACCGTACCGGCGGCTACGGCACCGCGGTTGTGATCGCCGGGGCGCTCAACCTGCTGGCCGTCGCGATTTCCCTGCGCCTGCCGAAGACGCCAGCGCGCTAACGCCGAAACACCGTATAGCTGTAGTGCTCGTGCACGACTTTCCAGCCCGAGTCGCGCAGCGTAACCAATAGCGTTGCTGCGCCGTCGGCCATCGTGACCTGCGGCACCGCGGCCGGCGTGACGGTGAAGGGGACGATGACCAGCGCGTGCGAGGCGCCGACGCGCGTCACGTCGATCGCGCCCGGCGTGATGGCGATCTGCTTGAGGAACGCGGCGTTGCGCTCGCCTTCGGCGCGGATCGCGTCGCGCCCGCGGGTGATCCTGCCTTCGCCGCTCACGCCGGTGACAGGCGCGAGCTCGTCGAGCATCGCAGTGCTCTTGGGCACGTCGGTGGTGGCGATGTACTCGGCAGCGAATTTGCGGATCTCCGCGTCCACTTTCGAGGCGTCGGGCGCGCAGGCGGCGAGCGCCAGAGCGAGGAGCGGCAGGGCGGGTCTCATCGAAGCCTCCAGAAGCTTCCCAATGCTCTGATTTGTACCGTATAATCCGCGCCTTTTCGCGGTTTGCGGAGTCCTTCCAGATGGTGGTGATCAGACTGCAGCGCGGCGGCGCGAACAAGCGGCCGTTTTTCCATGTCGTGGTGGCCGACTCGCGGCGCGCGGCGAGCAAGAAATTCATCGAGCGGCTCGGCTTCTACGACCCGAAGGCGCCGCAGGGCCGCGAGGCGCTGCGCGTCAACATGGAGCGCGTGAAGCACTGGACCGGCAAGGGCGCGCAGCTCTCGCCGACCGCGGCGCGGCTCGTGAAGCAGTTTGCCAAGAAGGCAGCCTGACGAGCTGATCGAAATGGGTCGCGTCGCCGGCTCGTACGGCGTGCGCGGCTGGATCAAGGTGGAGGCGCCGCAACAGGCGCTGGCGGCGTGCAGCAACTGGTCGATCGGCGGAGTCGAATATCCGGTCGAGCAGGTGAAGGAGCACTCGGGCACGCTGCTCGCGAAGCTGGCGGGGCTCGAGAGCCGCGAGGCGGCGCTGAAGCTGAAGGGCTCCAAGGTTCATGTGCGGCGCGGGGCGATGCCCGCGCCGGACGAAGGGCACTACTACCTCGCCGACCTGGTCGGCCTCGAAGTGGTGAACGAGCAGGGGATAGGACTGGGCGAAGTGAAGCGCTGGGTTTTCAACGGCGCCCAGGATGTGATGGAGGTGCAAGGCGAGAAGACGCGGCTGGTGCCGTGGATTCCCGCCGTAGTGAAGGCGGTCGATCTGGACAACGGGAAAATCCACGTCGACTGGGGAGCGGACTGGTGATCCCGGTTCTGATCCGATTTGACGTGGTGACGCTGTTTCCGGAGATGTTCGCGGCGATCACCGGCAGCGGCATCACCAGCCGGGCGCTGGAAGCGGGGCTGTACTCGCTCACCACCTGGAACCCGCGCGATTTTGCCGCGGACCGCTACCGGACGGTGGACGAGCGGCCGTACGGCGGCGGGCCGGGGATGGTGATGATGGCCGAGCCGTTGGAAAGAGCGCTCGACGGCATCAAGCTGGCCGGCGGAGGCAAGGTGATCTACCTCTCGCCGCAGGGAAAGAAGCTCGATCACCGCAGGGTGATGGAATTGAAAGAAGAGCGGGCGCTGACCCTGCTCTGCGGGCGGTACGAAGGGGTGGACGAGCGGCTGCTCGAGCGCCGGGTCGACGAGGAAATCTCCATCGGCGACTTCGTGCTCTCGGGCGGCGAGGTGGCGGCGATGGCGCTGATCGACGCGGTGGTGCGCCAGCTGCCCGGCGCGCTCGGCGACGCAGCGTCGGCGGTGGAAGAGTCGTTCGCAGACGGGCTGCTGGATTGCCCGCAGTACACGCGGCCCGAGACGTATTCGGGCAGGCAGGTGCCGGAGGTGCTGCTGTCCGGGCACCACGAGAACATCCGGCGCTGGCGGCTGAAGCAGGCGCTGGGCAGGACCTGGCTGAGACGGCCGGACCTGCTGGCGGCGAGGAAGCTGAGCGCGGAAGAAGAGCGATTACTGGAAGAGTTCAAGCGGGAGAAGTGACATGGATTTGATCAGGACACTGGAGCAGGAAGAGATCAAGCGCCTCAAGAAGGAGGTGCCCGACTTCTCGCCCGGCGACACGGTGATCGTGAACGTGAACGTGGTGGAGGGCGAGCGCAAGCGCTCGCAGGCCTTCGAGGGCATGGTGATCGCCAAGCGCAACCGCGGCCTGAATTCCTCGTTCATCGTGCGCAAGATTTCCTCCGGCGAGGGCGTGGAGCGCACGTTCCAGACCTATTCGCCGATCATCGCGAGCATCGAAGTCAAGCGCCGCGGCGACGTGCGGCGCTCGAAGCTCTACCACCTGCGCACCCGCGCCGGCAAGGCGGCGCGCATCCGCGAAAAGCTCGAGATCGACGAAAGCGGGCAGGGCGAAGCTCAACAGTAATCGGGGCGGCAGTCACTTTAAAAAAGGCGGCT
>DASVFV010000028.1:0-18382 GCA_036379875.1 Burkholderiales bacterium
CAGCGCGGGGGCCAGCACCAGCGCGGGGAAGGAGAGCCGCCGCAGCAGGTTGCGCACTTCCTGGGTGGCGGTGAATACCACCCAGCGGTAGTCGAGCGAGATGAGGTGGCGTCCGAGCGCCGGCAGGAAGCGCCGCCCGCAGCCCGCCGGGGCGGCGACCAGGTTGCCGACCTCGACGATGCGCTCGCGCGCCACGCGCTCGCCGAGCACGCCCGACAGCAGCGCTTCCACCGGGCGATCCAGGTAATGCTCGAGGAACAGCGCGCCGCGCGCGGCCGGCGTGTAGCCGGCGGCGGCGCGCCACGCGCCCGCGTCGTCGCGCGCGCCGAGCAGGTGCGCGCAGAACTGGCGCAACTCGGCGCCGTAGCTTGCGCGGAAGCGCTCGGCGATGAAGCGCTCGAGCTCGCTGCGCGCGTCGGAGACCAGGAGCATCATCGGCGGCGCGATCGTAGAAGCGCGGCATTAACCGCCCATTAACGCAATGTGCGCGCGGGTCCGGACGGACCAGCGCCGTGTGACGCATGTCTCGGTTGACCTGCGTCAATATGAACTTTTGACGGCGATCTAGAGTTTCTGCATGGATGCGCCGGCGGTTGAGATCCTCCTCGACATCGACCGCGAGTACCGCGACAAGGCGCACGCCGGCGAGCTGCCGCGCATTGCGCCGCGGCGCATGAACCCCGAAGGCAAGGCCTGGCTGCCGGTGCTGCACAAGCGCGTCGAGCCGTGGCATTTCACGGCGCTGTTTTCCAACACCGAGCGCGCGCACCTCCTGCACCGGGTCTACGACTGGGTGGTGATCTTCTACGGCGACCACGGCGCCGACGGCCAGGCCACCGTGGTGACCGAGCGGCGCGGCGCGCTGAGCGGCCGGCGCGTGGTGCGCGGGCGCGAGCCCGAGTGCGCGCGCTACTACCGCGGCGAGCGCCCCGCCGCTACCGCGGCGCTCGGACCTCCACGCGCGAGCCGTCTCTGAGCGCGTCGGACGGGTAGACCACCACCCGCTCGCCCGGCTGCACGCCTTCCTCGATGGTCGCTTCGGTGCCGTTGCGCCGCGCGCTCTTCACCGCGCGCTTGCGCGCCCGATCGCCCTCGACGACGAACAGCGCGGCGCCCGCGCCCTCGCGGAACAGCGCGCCGACCGGCACCTTCACCGCGTTGTCCTGCCGGTACACCACGATGTGCGCTTCGACGCGGAAGCCGTCGCCGAGCGTCTGCACGCGGTCGAGCGCCTCGGCGAAGTCGAGTACCACGTTGACGCGCTGCTCCTCCACGCCGAGCGCCGAGACCTTGGTGAACGCGGCCGGCTCGACCAGGCGCACGCGCGCCGCGAGCGGCGCGACGCCCTGGCCGAGCTCGACGCGCGCCGGCATGCCGGGACGGATCGCCACCGCTTCCTGCGACAGCACGTCGACCACCGCCTCCAGGCTGCGCGGGTCGGCGATCTCGAGGAGCGGCGCGCCGAGCGCCACCGGGCCCTCGCTCTGCTGCGCGATGCGCAGCACCGCGCCGCTCACCGGCGAGGCCACCGGCCAGACCGCGGTCGGCGCGTTGCCTTGGTAGCGGCTGAGCGCCGCTTGCGCCTGCGCGAGGTCGTAGCGCGCCGCCTGCTCGGCGAAACGCGCCGCTTCCACGGCGCGCTCGGCGGTCTTCAGCGCGAGCTCGGCCTGCTCGCGCGCGGTCGCGGAGATGAAGCCTTCCTTCGACAGGCGCGCCTGGCGGTCGCGGTCGGCGCGCGTCTGGTCGCGCTGCGCCTGGGTCTTCAGCGCCTCGGCGCGCGCGCGCGCGAGCTGCGCCTCGGCGCCGCCGATGCGCTCGCGCAGCTCGCGCTGGGTGCGCGCATCCTGGAACGCGGGCGCGGTCGGGGTGAGCTCGGCCACCACCTGGCCCTGCTTGACCGGGTCGCCGACCTCGAGCTGCACGCGCGCCACCTGGCCGGCGAGCGGCGCCGCGACCACGTAGCGGTCGCGCACGCGCGTCTTGCCGTCGTCGCTCACGGTCTGCTCGAACGGGCCGCTCGCCGCCGCGGCGGTCTCCACCGCGATCGGCCGCGGCCGCAGCGCCCACAGCGCGAGCGCGACGAGCGCCGCCAGTCCGACGATGGAGTAGATCTTGTTCCGTCTTGTCATTCGCGGGTCTTCAGCACGGCGACCAGGTCGAGATTATCGATGCGATTGCGCACGATGAGCGCGCTCACCAGCCCGGCGGCCAGCACCACCGCGCCGGCATAGACGTAGGTGGCCGGGAAGATGACGAGCGGAAACTCCATCACCTCGGGCTGCATGAGCCGCACCAGCAGGGCGGCGAGCCAGAAGCCCGCCACGAAGCCGAGCGGGATGGCGGCCGCGATCTCGAGCGCGAGCTCGCCCAGGAGCAGCACCGAGACCTCGCGGCGCGTGAAGCCGAGCACGCGCAGGCTGGCGAGCTCCCAGGCGCGCTCGGCGAGCTGGATGCGCGCGTTGTTGTACACCACGCCGACCGCGATGGTAGCGGCGAACGCGCTCAGCACCAGGGTGAAGAACAGCACGTTGCGCGCGGTGGTGGCGCGGAAGGTCTCGAGCAGGCTGCGGTTGACGATCACCACCGCGGCGCCCGGCATCGCCTTCAGCCGCTCGAGCAGCGCGCCCTCCTGCTCGCGCTCGACCAGCAGGCCCGCGCCCGACACCACCGGCCCTTCGCGCGCCAGGCGGTTCAGGTCCTCCAGGCGCATCCAGGCGTTCATGCCCGCCATCTCGCGCACCGTGGCGGCGACGCGCAGCTCGGCCTTCACGCGCTTGCCCTCCAGGAGCTCGGCGACCAGCGTGTCGCCCGGCTGCACGCCGAGGCGCTCGGCGAGGCGCGCGGTGAGCAGCACCCCGCCGGGCGAGGGGCGCGCCTCGCGCAGGTCGGCATCCAGGATGCGCGACAGCGTGGCCTGGTCTTCCACGCCCGTGATGCCGGTGCGGTAGCTGCGGTGCCCGGCGCGCAGGCGCACCGGGATCGCGCGGTTCACCTCCACCTCCGCCACGCCGGGCAGGCGCTCGAGCTCGCGGCGCACCTCGCGCGCGAGCGGCTCGGCGAAGCCGAGCTGCACGTCGGCGCGCTGCACGTGGTTGAACTGCACGTCGATGAACCAGTCGAGCGAGTCGCCCCAGAAGATGCCGGCGATCAGGATCGCCACCGAGCCGACGATGCCGGCCACGGTGGAGGCGGCGCGCACCGGGCGGCGCGCGAGGTTGCGCAGGATCATGCGCTGCGCCGCAGTGAATTTGTTTCCAGAAGAAAAAATTTCCCGGAACTGGGCCGGTGCCGGCGGGCGCAGCGCCTCGGCGGCGTGCAGGCGCAGGATGCCGCGCGTGGCGGCGAACGCGCCGCCGAAGGCGGCGGCGAGCGCGGCGCCGGCGCCCGCCAGGACCAGCCAGGCCGGCATGGCGAAGTGGAAGCGCGGGAAGTGGAAAAGATTGGTGTACAGCCCGGTCATCGCGCTGCCCAGCCACCAGCCGAGCGCCACGCCGAGCGCCGCGCCCACCAGCACGATCACCGCGGCGAACTTGAGGTAATGCGCGGCGATCCAGCGGTCGTCGTAGCCGAGCGCCTTGAGCGCCGCGATCTCGCCGCGCTGCGCGTGCACCTGCCGGTGCAGCACCACGTTCAGGATGAACGCCGCCACCGCGAGGAAGATGGCGGGCAGCACGGTGCCGAAGATGCGCTGCTGGCTGATCTCCTGGGTGATGATCTTGTGCGAGACCTGGTCGTCGCGGCTCACCGCGCCGAAGCCGCCGTAGGGCTCGAGGATGCGGTCGAGCGCGTCGAGCACCGCCTGCACCGACGCCGAGGCCTCGACGCGCACCAGCACCGAGTTGAACGCGCCTTCCATGTTGAACGCCGCGGCGAGCGCGCGCGCCTCGATCCACAGCACGGCGAACCACTCGTCGTCGGGCATGCCGCCGCCGCGCGTGGCGAAGATGTATTCCGGGCTGAGCGCGGTGCCGACCAGCGTCAGGTGCTCGAGCTTGCCGTTCAGCAGCACGTCGAGGCGGTCGCCGAGCTTGAGGCCGCGCGCCTCGAGGAAGCGCTGGTTCACCACCACCTCGCCGCGCGCGCCGCTCGCCGGCCAGCGCCCGCTCCTCAGCGTGAGGCGATTCACGCCCGGCAGGCGCTCGAAGTCCGTGCCGATCAGGCGCGCGATCATCGGCGGCGCCACGCCGGGGATCGAGAGCTGCGCTTCGCGCACCACGCGCGCCTCGGCCTCCGCCACGCCCGGCACCGCGCGGATGCGCTCGACGAGCGAGAGCGGCGCGCGCTTCGCGTTCGCGAACACGTGCGGGAAGCGCGCGCTCGCATAGTAGTCGTCGCGCGAGCTGAGCAGCGAGCTGTAGGTGGAGAACGAGCCGATGAAGCCGCCGATGCCGCAGGCGATCACCAGCGCGATCGACAGCACCTGGGTCTTGAGCGACCACAGGTCGCGGGCGAGCTTGCGGTCGAGCGCTTTCACCAGGAGATTTCCGCCGGACTCAGCTTTCTTTCCGGCCGCGACTCGCCGACGATGCGGCCGTCGCCGAGCTTGAGCACGCGGTCGGCCATGCCGGCGATCGCGGCGTTGTGGGTGATCACCATCGCGGTGGTGCCGAGCTCGGCGTTGATCTTCGCGATCACCTCGAGCACCAGCTTGCCGGTCTGGTAGTCGAGCGCGCCGGTCGGCTCGTCGCACAGCAGCACGTCCGGGCGCTTGGCGATGGCGCGCGCGATCGCGACGCGCTGCTGCTCGCCGCCGGAGAGCTGGGCCGGGAAGTGGTCGAGCCGCTCGCCGAGGCCGACCCACTGCAGCGCCTCGGCGGCCGGCATCGGCCTGGCCGCGATGTCGGTGACCAGCGCCACGTTCTCGCGCGCGGTGAGCGCCGGGATCAGGTTGTAGAACTGGAACACGAAGCCGACGTGCTCGCGCCGGTAGCGCGTCAGCTCGCTTTCACTGGCATGGCTCAAATCATGCCCGCCAAAGCGGATTTCTCCGGAAGTGGGAGTGTCGAGGCCGCCCAGGATGTTGAGCAGCGTCGACTTGCCGCTGCCGGAGGGCCCGAGCAGCACGATGAACTCGCCGGCGCCGATCTCGAGGTCCACGCCGCGCAGCGCGTGGATCTCGGTCTCGCCCATGCGGTAGGTCTTGGTCAGGGCGCGCGCGTTGAACACCGGCATAGGCCGATTTTCGCTCAGCGGCGCCGGCGGGGTTGACGCAGGTCAAATCCGCCCGTGCGGCGGCCGCGACAATCGCTCCATGCCCAGGCACGAGACCGTCGGCGCGCACCTCGTCGCGAGCGCCGCCCGCGCGCGCCCGGACGATACCGCGGCCGGGGTGCTCGCGCGGCTGGCGGCCGACAAGCCGGCGGCGGTCGAGCTGGTGCTGGTGGTCGACGCGCACGGCAAGCTCGAGGGCGCGCTGCCGATCGGCAGCCTGTTCGCCGCGCCCGCGCAGGCGCGCATGCGCGAGATCATGAGCGCCGAATTCCCGCGCGTGCGCCCCGATGCCGACCAGGAGCGCGCCGCTTCGCTCGCCCTGCATCGCGGCGTCGACGCGCTCGCGGTGGTGGACGGCGTCGGCCGCGCGCTCGGCGTGATGCCGGCGCAGGCGCTGCTGCACGTGCTGCGCCGCGAGCACGTCGAGGACCTGCACCGCCTGGCCGGGATCGGGCGCGAGAGCTCCCAGGCGCGCCACGCGATCGAGGATCCGCCGCTGCGCCGCGCGCGCCACCGGCTGCCGTGGCTGCTGGTCGGCCTGGCCGGCAGCGCGGCCGCCACCGCGGCGATGGCCGGCATGGAGCGCGTGCTGCAGGCCCACATCGCGGTCGCGTTCTTCGTGCCGGCGCTGGTGTACCTCGCCGACGCGATCGGCACGCAGACCGAGACCGTCGCGGTGCGCGGCCTGTCGCTCACACGCGCCGGGCTCGCGCCGCTGCTCGCGGGCGAGCTGCGCACCGGCGTGCTGATCGGCCTGGTGCTCGGCGCGCTCGCCTTCGGACCGGTCTGGCTCGCGTTCGGCGAGCCGCGCCTCGCCGCCGCGGTGGCGATCAGCATCGTCGTCGCGGGCACGGTGGCCAACGGCATCGGCATGCTCTTTCCCTGGATGCTGCACCGCCTCGGCTTCGACCCGGCCTACGGCACCGGGCCCGGCAGCACCATCGTGCAGGACGTCTGCACGATCCTGGTCTATTTCGGCGTGGTGCAGGCGCTCGGGCTTTGAAGGATTACTGGTCCGGACGCGCCGGCTTCATCCTCGCCGCGATCGGCTCCGCGGTCGGCCTGGGCAGCATCTGGAAATTTCCCTACGAGGTGGGCGCGAACGGCGGCGCGGCTTTCGTGCTGTGCTACCTCGCCGGCCTGCTGATCGCCGTGGTGCCGCTCATGTTCGCCGAGTTCGCGATCGGACGGCGCGGCGGCGGCGACGCGGCGGCCAGCATCGCGGCGCTCGCCGCGGCGCACGGCGCGGCGCGCGCCTGGTCGTGGGTGGGCGTGCTCGGCGTGGTCACCGGCGCGCTGATCCTGAGCTTCTACTCGGTGATCGGCGGCTGGACCATCGCCTATGCCGTGGATGCGCGGCGCGACTACGCGGAGCTGCTCGCCTCGCCCGGGCGCATGATCGCCTACCACGCGCTGTTCCTCGCGCTCGCGGCCGCGATCGTGGCGCGCGGCGTGGGCCGCGGCATCGAGGCGGCGACGCGCGTGCTGATGCCGCTGCTCGCGCTGCTGATGGTCGCGCTGGCCGCCTATTCGATGGTCTACGGCGACGTGCGCGCCACGCTGCGCTTCCTCTTCAGGCTCGACTTCGCCGGGTTCAGCGCGCGCGCCGCGCTGGAAGCGCTCGGGCTGGGCTTCTTCTCGATCGGCGTGGGCATGGGCGTGATGATCACCTACGCCGCCTACGCCGGGAAGGCGATCGATCTGCGGCAGGCCGCGGTCTGGTCGATCGTCGCCGACACCGCGATCTCGCTCGCCGCCGGCTTCGCGGTATTCCCGGTGGTGTTCGCCAACGCGCTCGATCCGGCGAGCGGGCCGGGCCTGATGTTCGTCACCCTGCCGCTCGCGTTCGCGCGCATGCCGCTCGGCACGCTGGCGGCGGCGGCGTTCTTCGCGCTGCTGTTCGTCGCGGCGCTCGCCTCCGCGGTGTCGATGCTCGAGCTCGCGGTCGCGCTGGTCGCGCGGCGCTGCGGCTGGTCGCGCGTGAAGGCGAGCGCCGGCGTTTCGGCCGCGTGCTTCGTGGCCGGGCTGGCGACGGTGTTCTCCTTCAATCGCTGGGGACACTGGCGCCCCACGGCATTCGAGGCGCTCGACGACCTGACTTCGAACCTGCTGCTGCCGGCGGGCGGTTTTGCGCTCGCGCTGTTCGCGGGCTGGGCGCTGCCGCGCGCGGTGCTCGCCGAGGAGCTGGCGCTCGGCCCGCGCGGCGCGGCGCTGCTGCACGCCATGCTGCGCTGGGTAACCCCGGCGCTGATCGCCCTGGTGTCGCTCGCGCCGGCGCTGCTGCGCTAGCGGTAGACGAGCACCGGCACCCGGGAGGACTGCACCACCTTGTCCGCCACGCTGCCGAGCATCAGGCGGGCGAGGCCGCGATGGCCGTGCGAGGCCATGAAGATCAGGTCGCACTTGCGCCGCCGCGCTGCCGCCGCGATGCCTTCGTACGGCGTGCGCGGCTCGTCGATCAGCGCCTCGAACGCTACGCCGGCGCGTTGCGCCTCGCGCCCGATGGCCGCGACGTACTTGCGCGCGGTCTCGCGGTTGCGCTTGCCGAGCTCCTGCAGGACCGTGCGGTCGGCGACCCAGCCTTCGCCGTAGAGATGCGCCGGCGCCGGCATCAGGGCGTAATAGCCCACCACGCGCGCGCCTTGCCGCGCCGCGAAAGCGATGCCGGCCCGGGCCGCCTTCTTCGACAGCGCCGAGCCGTCGGTCGGAATCAGGATGCGCTTGAACATGCGCGGGCTAGCGATACACCATCACCGGCACCTTGGAGAGCGTCATGACGCGGTCGGCGACGCTGCCGAGCGCCATGCGCATCAGGCCGGTGCGGCCGTGCGAGGCCATGAAGATCAGGTCGCAGTCGCGCTTCTTCGCCGCCTCGACGATGCCGTGGTACGGGGTGCGCGCGGTCTCGACCAGCGGCTGGAAGGGCACGCCGGCCTTGCGCGCGGCGCGCTCGATCGAAGCGACCTGCTTGCGTGCGTGCTCGCGGCTGCGGCGCTCGAAGTCCGCCACCGACTGCCGGTCCATGACGTAGCCCTCGCCGTAGAAGCGCGTCGGCACCGGCTCGACCGCGCAGTAGCCGGTGACCTTGGCGCCGGATTCCTTGGCGAGCGCGATGCCCGCCTTCGCGGCCTTGGTGGACACGGCCGAGCCGTCGGTGGGGATGAGGATGTGCTTGAACATGAACGGGCTCCTTAGGTTTTGGCCGCGAGCACCCGCTCGAGGCCCTCGGTATCGAGAATGCGCACGTGCTTCTGGTTGACCTCGATCAGGCCGTCCTTCTGGAACTGCGAGAACAGGCGGCTCACCGTCTCGAGCTTGAGGCCGAGGTAGCTGCCGAGCTCCTCGCGCGTCATGCGCAGCTGGAAGTCGGAGCGCGAGTAGCCGCGGCGCACGAAGCGCTTGGACAGGTTGATGAGGAAGGTGGCGAGGCGCTCCTCGGCGCGCATCGAGCCGAGCAGCAGCATCACGCCGTGGTCGCGCACGATCTCGCGCGCCAGCACCGCGTGCAGGTGGCGCTGCAGCGTGGGCACCTCGCGCGCCATGGACTCGACCAGCGCGTAGGGCAGCACGCACACCTCGCTGTCCTCGAGCGCCACCGCGGTGGCGTTGTAGGCGCCCGAGCCCAGGCCGTCGAGGCCGAGCAGCTCGCCGCCCATGGAGAAGCCGGTGACCTGCTCGCGCCCGTCGCCGTCCAGCACGCTCGACTTGAAGAAGCCGCTGCGGATCGCGTACACCGCGCTGAAGTCGGTGCCGGCGTTGAACAGCGCCTCGCCGCGCTTCACGCGCCGGCGCGCGTAGACGATGTTCTCGATGCGCGACAGCTCGTCGGCGCACAGCCCGGCCGGCAGGCACAGCTCGCGCAGGTTGCAGCTCGCGCAGCTCACTTCGAACTTGTTGGGCGTCATGGGATTGAAGCTCTTCCTGGGTTGGATCGGAATCACGGCGGCCATGGCATTTCCCTTTCAGTGCACGGCGGCACGGTCGGCGAGCAGCTGCCGCACGCGCTCCAGGTCGCGGCTCTTGTCGAAGAACTCGCGCGCGCCGAGCCGCTCGGCGAGCTGCCGGTAAGGGTCGGCGGCGAAGTTGGACAGCATGTAGAAGTCGACCTCGGGCGCCTCGCGGCACACGCCGCGCAGCACGTCGAAGCCGCTGCCGCCGGAGGCGAGCCCCAGGTCGAGCAGCACGACGTTGGGGCGCTTCTCGAGGATCTCGCGGATCGCGCTCTCGGCGTGCCCGGCTTCGCCGACCAGCTCGGCGCCGGGGATCGCGCTCACCATCTCGGCGAGGCGGGCCCGCACCGGCAGGGAATCTTCGACCAGGAAAACTTGCATGCCGTCAGTGTGCCGGCCGGCGCGGCGCCGCCCCATCGGCGGCGGCTGATTAGCGGGGTAGGAGTTTTCCTATTTCGTCGCGCAGCCGCTCCACCTCGTGCGACTTGTCGAAGAAGCCGCGCGCGCCGAGCCGCTCGGCGGCCTGCCGGTAAGCCTCGCTCGGGTAGTTGGTCAGCACGAACACTGCCGGCGCGAACTGCGCCGCGCGCAGGCCGCGCAGCACGTCGAAGCCGTTGCCTTCCGCGAGGTGGATGTCGAGAACCACGACCTGCGGGCGCAGCGCGAGGATCGACTCGATTGCAGGCCCTGCCGCCGCGGCGTGCCCGACGCACAGCGCGCCCGGGATCGCCGCGATCAGCGCCTCCAGGCGCTCACGCAGCAGCGGCGCATCTTCGACCAGAAACACCTTCATGGACGCGCGAGTATGAGCGCACGGCCGTTCAACGGGATAAAGCGGCGTGTAGTTCGACGCCGCGATCGGCCGTAGGAATATTCCTAGAGGAGCTTGTGCTCCATCACGTAGCGCACCAGCTCCGCGGTGCTGCCCAGGCCGAGCTTCTCGAGGATGCGCGTCTTGTGCGTGCTCACGGTCTTGACCGAGAGGTGCAGGCGCTCGGCGATCTCGGTGGGGCCGAGGCCGTCGACCAGGAAGCGCATCACCTCGAACTCGCGGTCGGACAGCGTCTCATGGGGAGATTCTGTCTTGTGGAGAAGCGCGGCGGCAGCGGCGTCTCCTATATGGACTCCGCCGCCCGCCACCTTGCGCAGCGCGCCGAGCAGGGCGTCGGCGGCGGCGTCCTTGTTGAGGTAGCCGGCCGCGCCGGCCTTGAGGGCGCGTGCCGCGTACTGGCTCTCGCCGTGCATCGAGAGCACGAGGATCCGGAGCTTCGGTTTTTCGAGCTTCAGGCGCTTGATGAGGTCGATGCCGGAGAGGCCGGGCATCGACATGTCGAGCATCACCACGTCGTAGTCGTGCGCTTTCACGAGCGCGAGCGCCTGGTCGCCGTTCGACGCCTCGCCGGCCACTTCCAGGTCGGGTGTCGAGGCGAGGATGCGCTTCAGCCCGTCGCGCACGATGCTGTGGTCGTCGGCGATCAGGACGCGAGTCACACCGGCACCTTCAACCGGATCCTGGTGCCGCCGCGCGGCGCGCGTGCGACCTCCAGCGAGCCGCCGAGGAAGGCGATGCGCTCGCGCATGCCCTTCAGGCCGAGCGAGCGCGCCTTGGCGAGGTCCTCGGGCGCGATGCCGCAGCCGTCGTCCTCGACCTCGACGTGCAGCGCGCCGTCCGCGGCCGCGACCGAGACCCAGGCGCTTTTCGCGCCCGAGTGGCGCGCGATGTTGGTGAGCGATTCCTGAATCGCGCGGTACACCGCGGTGCCCACCGCCTTCGACACCTCGGGAATCTCCTCGGGCAGGTCGAAGCGGCAGGCCACGCCCGAGCGCTTGGCGAAGTCGTCGACCAGCCAGGCGGCGGCGTCCGCCAGGCCGAGGTCGTCGAGCATCAGCGGGCGCAGGTCGGCCGAGATGCGGCGCGTCGAGCTGACGGTGCGGTCGAGCAGGGCCGACATCTCGGCGGCCCTGGGCTGCAGCGCCTGCGGCAGCTGCTCGCGCAGCGCGCCGAGATCCATCTTGAGCGCGGTGAGGAGCTGGCCGAGCTCGTCGTGCAGCTCGCGCGCGATGTGCGCCTTTTCCTCCTCGCGCGCCTCCAGCACGCGCGCCGAGAGCTCGCGCAGCTCGCGCTGCGAGGCCTTGAGCGCATCCTCGTACTCCTTGCGCCGCGTGATGTCGCGCAGGATCACCGTGTAATAGTGCTCGCCCGCGCCGCCGGCCTGCGAGATCGAGGCCTCGATCGGGAACTCGTCGCCGTTGGCGCGCAGCGCCCACAGCGTGGTGACGTCGCCCATGCGCCGGCTGGTCACGCCGGTGCGGCCGAACTGCTCGATGTGCGCGCGGTGCGCGCCCCGGAAGCGCGCCGGGATGAAGCGATCGAGCGGGCTGCCGAGCGCCTCGGCGCGCCGCACGCGGAACACCTCCTCGGCGGCGCGGTTGAAGAGCACGATGCGCTGCTGCGCGTCGACCGAGATGATCGCGTCCATCGCCGAGTCGACGATCGCGCCGAGCTGCTCCTCGCTCGCCTCGCTGCGCCGCTCGGTGACGAGCACCTCGCGCACCGCGATCAGGATGCCGGCGCCCACCACCACCATGTCGGCGATCAGCACGCTGCCGAGCAGCCACGGCGCCTGCAGGCCGAGCAGGAAGGCCGCCGCATTCAGCGCCACCAGCACCGCCAGCGCCGCCGAGCCGGCCGCGATCACGGCCGGGTGGCGGAAGAGGCTTCGTTTGACCGAGGTCAAAGCCCTCGGCGCCTCGCCCTTCATAGTTCCCCCAATGCACTACCCCGCATCCGAGCTGGTCATCGACCCGGTGCTGATCCGCAAGTACGACACGAGCGGGCCGCGCTATACGTCCTACCCGACCGCCGACCGCTTCGTCGAGGCCTTCGGCGAGCCGCAGCTGCGGCAATGGCTCGCCAAGCGCAACATCGGCGGCTTCGGCCAGCCGCTTTCGCTCTACGTTCACCTGCCGTTCTGCGCCACGCTCTGCTACTACTGCGGCTGCAACAAGGTGGTGACGCGCGACCGAAGCAGATCGGCCCAGTATATCAAGTACTTGGAGAAGGAATTGGCGCTGCTCGCGCCGCTGCTCTCCGGCACGCGCTCGATCGCGCAGATGCATTGGGGCGGCGGCACGCCCAACTTCCTTTCGCGCGAGGAGATGCGCGAGCTGGTCGAGCTCGTGGAAGCGCGCTTCGCGCGCGGCGCGAAGACTGAGTACTCGATCGAGGTCGACCCGCGCGCCGCCGAGCCGGGCAGCATGGCGTTCCTCGCCGAGCTGGGCTTCCGGCGCCTGTCGATCGGCGTGCAGGACTTCGACCCGGCGGTGCAGAAGGCGGTGCACCGCCTCCAGAGCTTCGAGCTCACCGCGCGCGTGATGGCCGAGGCGCGCGCGCACGGCCTGCGCTCGATCAACCTCGACCTGATCTACGGCCTGCCGCGCCAGACGCTCGACAGCTTCAACCGCACGCTCGACCAGGTGCTCGAGCTCGCGCCCGAGCGCATCGCGCTATACAGCTACGCGCACCTCCCCAAGGTGTTCGCGCCGCAGCGACGCATCGCCGACGCCGAGCTGCCCTCGGCGGAAGCCAAGCTGCAGCTCATGACGCTCGCCATCGGCCGGCTCACGCGCGCGGGCTACCTCTACATCGGCATGGACCATTTCGCGCGCCCGGACGACGAGCTCGCGCTCGCGCAGGCGCACGGCCAGCTCGCGCGCAGCTTCCAGGGCTACTCGACGCACAGCGGCGACCTGCTCGCGCTCGGCCTGTCCTCGATCGGCCAGGTCGGCCCGACCTACTACCAGAACGTCAAGGAGCTGCAGCGTTACTACGCCGCGCTCGACCAGGGCCGCCTGCCGGTGCTGCGCGGCGTCGAGCTGTCGGGCGACGACCTGCTGCGCCGCGCGGTGATCCAGGCGCTGATGTGCAACTTCCGCGTCTCGATCGAGGCGATCGAGCTCGCCTACCTGGTCGACTTCAAGGCGGTCTTCGCGGCCGAGCTGCAGGAGCTGAAGACGCTCGCCGACGACGGCCTCCTCGAGATCCAGCCCGACTGGATCGTGGTCACGCCGCGGGGGCGGCTGCTGGTGCGCGCCATCTCCATGGTGTTCGATCGCTACCTGCGCGAGGCGCGCGCGCGCGCCAGCTACTCGCGGGTGATATGAGCGACTGGGCGCTGCCGCTCGCGCTCGCCGCGGGCGGGCTGGCTTCGGGCTTCCACTGCGCCGCCATGTGCGGAGGGATCAGCGCCGGCTTCAGCCTGGTGCGCCAGGAAGGGCTGTGGAAAAGGCAATTCGCTTTCAACGCCGGCCGCATCAGCAGCTACGCGGCGGCCGGCGCGATCGCCGGGGCGCTCGGCAGCGCGGCGGCCTACGCGGCGAGCGTGCTGCCCGCGCAGATCTATCTCTATTTCTTCGCCGGCGCCTTCGCGATCCTCGCCGGCGCGCACCTCCTCGGCCTGCCGACCCGGCGCCTGGAAAGCATCGGCCTGCCGCTCTGGCGGCGCGTGCAGCCGGTGGCTGCGCGCCTGCTGTCCGCGCGTACGCTGCCGCAGTCGTATGCAGCCGGGCTCGCCTGGGGCTGCCTGCCGTGCGGCCTGGTGTACGGCGCGCTTGCCGCCGCGGTGTTCGCGGGCGGCGCGCTCGAGGGCGCGGCCGCGATGGCGGCGTTCGGGCTCGGCACGCTTCCGTGGCTGCTCGCCTCCGGGGTGCTGGCCGCGAGACTGCGTTCCTTGCTGAGCGTGCGGCGCGCGAGCGGCGTGGCGCTCATCGCAGCCGGCGGCCTCGGCGTCGCGCACGCCGCGCAGGGCGTCGCCGCGTACTGCTTTTAGAAGCGGCCCCTAGGAGCGCCTGGCGCGGCAGGCCGGGCAGAGCGTCGCGCCCGGCGTCTCCAGCATCGCCACGTACGGCATCTCGGTGCCGCAGGCTTCGCAGGTGCCGTAGTCCGGCGCGCGCAGCCGCTCGAGCGCGAGCTCGAGCTCGGTGGGGGAGGTGGCCCGGTCGCGCATCGCCTGCTCGAGGTGATCGCGCTGCTCGAGGGTGAAGTAGCGGTAATGCATGGCGCCATGCTAGACGGCCGGCGTGCGCGGGGGTTGACGAAGATCAAGCCCGCGCGGCGCGGATCGCGCATCGTGTGCGCATGGACGCCCCGACGCTTTATGCCCACGCCATCGCGATCGAGCGCGAGGCGGTGGAGCGCTACACCGAGTTCTCCTGGCGCATGGCCGACGCCGGCAACGACGCGGCAGCCGAGGTGTTCGGCGGCCTCGCGCGCCTCGAGGCCGGCCACCTGGACGGGCTGCTCAAGCGCGCGCGCGGCATGAAGCTGCCGGCGCTCGCGCCGCACGAGTACGCCTGGCTCGACGCCGGCGCCCCGGAAACCGCGGCGCGCGAGCTGGTGTACCGGCTGATGACCGCGCGCCACGCGCTGGAGATCGCGCTGGCCGGCGAGAAGCGCGCCGCCGCGTTCTTCGAGCACGTAGTGCTGATCGCGGAGGACGCGCGCCTGCGCGCGCTCGCCGCGGAGATGGCCGCCGACGAGGCCGAGCACGTCGCGCTGCTCGAGCAGCTGCTGGAAACCACGCCGCCGGTGACGGACTGGGCGTCGATCTACGAAAAGGAACGGACATGACGGACGCGATCTCCATCCTCAAGAGCGAGCACCGCTCGATCTCCGCCTTGCTGCACGGTTTGAAGCAGCTCGCGCGCATGGCGCAGGACACCAGCGCGCGCCCGCGCTTCCAGGTGCTGCGCAGCATGCTGCGCTACATCGACGAATATCCCGAGCGCCTGCACCATCCGAAGGAGGACCAGTACCTGTTCGCGCGCGTGCTGGAGCGCGCGCCGGAGGCGCGAGCGCTGGTCGAGGGGCTGCAGGCCGAGCACAAGGAGGGCGTGCGGCTGATCCGCGAGCTCGAGCGCGCGCTGCTGTTCCTCGAGGAAGGCTGGCCGATCGGCGCGCGCGAATTCGAGGCCGCGGTCGAGGCCTACGCCGACTTCCACTGGCAGCACATGCGCAGGGAGGAGCACGAGCTGCTGCCGCTCGCCGAGCGCGTGCTCAGCGCCGAGGACTGGCGCGCCATCGACCGCGCGTTCGCCGCCAACGAAGATCCGGTGGCGGCGATGCGCGAGCGCGATTACGAGGAGCTTTTCACCCGCATCGCGAACCTGGCCCCCGAGCCGGTCGGGCTGGGCGAGCGCTGGGAAAGGGCCTAGCCATGTACAAGCACATCCTGATTCCCACCGACGGCTCGGAAGTCGCCGAGAAGGCGGTGAGCGCCGGCATCGCGTTCGCGCGCGAGAACGGCGCGCGCGTCACGCTGTTCACCGCGGTGCCCGAGTACGCGCCGCCGAGCGAGGTCGCGGTGCGCTCGCGCGAGGTGGTGTCGCTCGCCGAGCACGAGCGCCGCTCGGAGCAGGCGGCGGGC
This sequence comes from Burkholderiales bacterium, assembly GCA_036379875.1. Classification (GTDB taxonomy): domain Bacteria; phylum Pseudomonadota; class Gammaproteobacteria; order Burkholderiales; family SG8-39; genus SCGC-AG-212-J23. The sequence goes on from DASVFV010000028.1 coordinate 15,587, forward strand.
GCGGTGCTCGCGCGCGGCGCCGAGGCGGCGCACGCCGCCGGCATCGAGTACGACACCGACTGGGCGCAGCACAACCACCCGTGGGAGGCGATCGTGCAGGCCGCGAAGCGCAACGGCTGCGACGCGATCGTGATGGGCTCGCACGGCCGCAAGGCGTTCATGCGCCTGGTGCACGGCAGCCAGGCCCTCGACGTGCTGTCGCACTGCGACCTGCCCACGCTGGTCGTGCGCTGAGCGGCCATGGGCGAGTGGGCCGCGGAGCTGCTCGCGCAGGCCATCGCCATGGAACGCGAGGCCGCGCAGCGCTACGCCGAGCTCGCGCAGGCCATGACGCGGCAGGGCCAGCACGCCGCCGCCGCGCTGTTCCGCATGCTCGCCGAGCACGAAGGCCGCCACCTCGCCGAGCTGCGGCGCAGGACGGCCGGCATGGCGCTGCCGCCGCTGGAAGCCGATTGCAGCTGGCCCGAAACCATCCCGCTTGACGCGCTCGAGCGCGGCGCGAGCACGCAGCGCGCGCTCGCCATGGCGCTCGCCGCGGAGAAGCGCGCGCACGCCTTCTTCGAGCAGGCGCTGCGCGTGGCGCGCGACGCCGAGACGCGCGAGCTGGCGCGCGAGATGGCGGCGGAGGAAGCGGAGCACGCGGCGCTCATCGAGCGCATGATGAAGCTCGCCGCGCGCTACCCGGCCGACTGGCGCTCCGGCGCGTAACTTGCTAGGTTGCGGTCTCTCTTCCCGGAGACCGCATGACCGAGAAAATCAACCGGCGGCAGTTCATGCTGCGCTCCGCCGCCGCCGGCGCGGCGCTCGGCGCGCCGCTGCCCGCCGCCGCGCAGAACATCGTCACCAACGCGCAGTCGAGCGCGCTCAAGTGGTCCAAGGCGCCGTGCCGCTTCTGCGGCGTGGGCTGCGGCGTGAGCGTCGCGGTGAAGGAGGGCCAGGTGGTCGCCACGCACGGCGACCCGCAGTCCGAGGTGAACCGCGGCGTGAACTGCGTGAAGGGCTATTTCCTCTCGAAGATCATGTACGGCGAGGACCGCCTGACGCGGCCGTTGCTGCGCATGAAGAACGGCCGCTACGACAAGGCGGGCGAATTCACCCCCGTCACCTGGGACCAGGCGTTCGACGTGATGGCCGAGAAGTGGAAGGCCGCGCTGAAGAAGAAGGGCCCTTCGTCGGTCGGCATGTTCATGTCCGGCCAGTCGACGATCTGGGAAGGCTACGCCGCGGTCAAGCTGATGAAGGCCGGCTTCCGCTCCAACAACATCGATCCCAACGCGCGCCAGGGCATGGCGAGCGCCGCGGTGGCGTTCATGCGCACCTTCGGCATCGACGAGCCGATGGGCTGCTACGACGACATCGAGCACGCCGACGCGTTCGTGCTGTGGGGCTCGAACATGGCCGAGATGCACCCGATCCTGTGGAGCCGCATCGCCGACCGGCGCCTCGGCCACCCGCACGTGCAGGTGGCGGTGCTGTCCACCTTCGAGCACCGCAGCTTCGAGCTCGCCGACCAGGCGCTCATCTTCCGCCCGCACAGCGACCTCGCGATCCTCAACTACATCGCGAACTTCATCATCCAGAAGGGCGCGGTGAACAAGGACTTCGTCGCGAAGCACGTGGCGTTCAAGCTCGGCAACGCCGACATCGGCTACGGCCTGCGCCCCGAGCATGCGCTGCAGAAGGCGGCGAAGAATGCCGCCGACCCGGGCGGCTCGAAGCCGATCTCGTTCGACGAGTTCGCGAAATTCGTCGCCAACTACGACGTCAAGCTTGCGTCGAAGCTCTCCGGCATCGACCCGAAGCGCCTCGAGCGGCTCGCGCAGCTCTACGCCGACCCGAAGACCAAGGTGACCTCGTTCTGGACCATGGGCTTCAACCAGCACGTGCGCGGCGTATGGGTGAACCACATGGTCTACAACCTGCACCTGCTGACCGGGAAGATCGCCACGCCCGGCAACAGCCCGTTCTCGCTTACCGGACAGCCCTCGGCGTGCGGCACGGCGCGCGAGGTCGGCGTGTTCTCGCACCGGCTGCCGGCCGACATGGTGGTGATGAACCCCAAGCACCGCGCCATGACCGAGGAGATCTGGAAGCTGCCCGCCGGCACCATCCCGGAGAAGCCCGGCTTCCACGCCGTGCTGCAGAGCCGGATGCTGAAGGACGGCCAGCTCAACTGCTACTGGACGCAGACCACGAACAACGTGCAGGCCGGCGCGAACTCCGCGCAGGAGACCTGGCCCGGGTTCCGCAACCCGGACAACTTCGTGGTGGTGTCCGACGTGTACCCGACCGTGACCACCGCGGGCGCGGACCTGATCCTGCCTTCCGCGATGTGGGTGGAGAAGGAGGGCGCGTTCGGCAACGCCGAGCGCCGCACCCAGTTCTGGCACCAGCTCGTCAACGCGCCGGGCGAGGCGCGCTCCGACCTGTGGCAGATCATGGAGTTCTCCAAGCGCTTCAAGATGGAGGAAGTCTGGCCGGCGGAGCTGCTCGCGAAGCAGCCCGCATACCGCGGCAAGACGCTGTTCGATGTGCTGTTCGCCAATGGTCAGGTCAACGCGTTCCCGCTTTCGCAAGTGAGCAAAGAGTATGAAAACCATGAGGCGAAGCACTTCGGCTTCTACGTGCACAAGGGCCTGTTCGAGGAGTACGCGAAGTTCGGCCGCGGGCACGGCCACGACCTCGCGCCGTTCGACACCTACCACCAGGTGCGCGGGTTGCGCTGGCCGGTGGTGAACGGCACCGAGACGAAGTGGCGCTTCAAGGAGGGAGCCGATCCCTACGTGAAGCCGGGCA
>DASVFV010000029.1:0-28519 GCA_036379875.1 Burkholderiales bacterium
CGGGGGTTCGAATCCCTCTCTCTCCGCCACTTCCCTTCCCGCTTGCCGCTAGGTGTGCTTCAGCACTTTGCGGATCACGTCGGCTAGCAGGTTCTTGGTGTACGGCTTGGTGATGTAGCCGTCGGCGCCGAGCACCAGGCCGCGGCCGATGTCGGCCGGGTCGCTGCGCGCGGTAAGCATCACGATCGGCAGCGAGCCGAGCGCCTGGTGGCGCCGCATTTTCGCCAGCACCTCGAAGCCGTCGCCATCGGGCAGCACGACGTCGAGCAGCAGCAGGTCGGGCGCGCCCTCGTCGAGCATCGCCTGCAGGAAGCCGTTCACCGAGCTCGCCACGCGCACGCGATAGCCGGCCATCGACAGGCGCAGGTCGGCGAGCGCGAGCTGGTCGGGGTCGTCCTCGACGATCAGGATCACGGTATCGGCGCGCTCCTTGACCGCCAGCGGCCGGCGGCGCAGGCGATCGAGCGCGAGATAGGCGCCGCTGCGCGCCAGCGTCGCGCCCGCGATCCTGGCTGCTTCGCTGACGTGCGCCTGGTCGAGGGCCTGCGTGCGATCGGCGGCGCGCGGCACGAAGCCTTCTTCACCGGCGGGAATGGGCTCGATCAGGCCAATCTCCTCGAGCTCCGACAGCCACTCGTCCAGCATCTCGGCCGGATAGAGCTTGGACAGCGCATCGGCCACGCCGCCCTCGCCCTGCACGTCCATCATCCACAGGATGCGCCGGTAGTCGGCCGGCACCGCAGCGTCCTGGCCTTCCCAGGCTGCGCGCCCGGCGGCGGTCAATCGGTAGCTGCGCTCGGCCATCCCCGGGACCCTGCCAAGAATGTAGGTGGCGGAGAGAGTGGGATTCGAACCCACGGTACGCTATTAACGTACACACGCTTTCCAAGCGTGCGCCTTAAGCCGCTCGGCCATCTCTCCGCAGACTGCGGATTTTACAAACAAACGGGCCGGGCCCTGCAGCGCTGAATGGCCTAGCGCTCCTCGGCGTCGTGCAATGCGTAGGTGCGCTCCTGCCTGCTCACGTACCAGGCGTAAAGGCCGACGATGAGCACGTAGGCGAGCATGGCGATCTCATGCAGGTCGCGGCCGTAGTAGCCGGCCACGAAGGTCAGCACGAACCACAGCACCAGCGCCATCGCCGTGATGGTCAGGGTCTTGCGCCAGTACGCCTTGCGGCGCATCAGGTCACCTGCTTGAGCTGATCCAGGATCTGCGGGTTCTCCAGGGTGGAGACGTCCTGCTTGATCTCCTCGCCCTTCGCGATCGCGCGCAGCAGGCGCCGCATGATCTTGCCCGAGCGCGTCTTGGGCAGGTTGTCGCCGAAGCGGATGTCCTTCGGCTTGGCGATCGGCCCGATCTCCTTCGCCACCCACTGGCGCAGCTCCTCGGCGACCTTCTTCGCTTCGGCGCCGCTCGGCCGCGGGCCCTTCAGCACCACGAAGGCGCAGATCGCCTCGCCGGTCAGCTCGTCGGGTCGCCCGACCACCGCGGCCTCGGCCACCAGCTTGGAGTTCGCCACCAGCGCCGACTCGACTTCCATCGTGCCGAGGCGGTGCCCGGACACGTTCAGCACGTCGTCGATGCGCCCGACGATGCGGAAGTAGCCGTCCTCGTCGGTGCTCGCGCCGTCGCCGGCCAGGTACAGCTTGCCCTTGAAATCGTCGGGCCAGTAGGTCTTCTTGTAGCGCTCCGGGTCGCCCCAGATCGTGCGCAGCATCGCCGGCCAGGGCTTGGTGATCACCAGGATGCCGCCCTTGCCTTTACCCACCGGCTGGCCGGTCTCGTCGACGATGGCGGCGAAGATGCCCGGCAGCGGCAGCGTGGCCGAGCCGGGCTTGGTCGGCGTGGCGCCGGGCAGCGGCGTGATCATGTGGCCGCCGGTCTCGGTCTGCCACCAGGTGTCGACGATCGGGCAGCGTCCGCCGCCGACGGTCTCGTGGTACCACATCCACGCTTCCGGATTGATCGGCTCGCCGACCGTGCCGAGGATGCGCAGCGAGGACAGGTCGTATTTCTTCGGCAGCTCGCCGCCCGCCTTGATGAGCGAGCGGATCGCGGTGGGCGCGGTGTAGAACACGTTGACCTTGTGGTCCTGGATCATCTTCCAGAACCGGCCGGCGTCGGGATAGACCGGCACGCCTTCGAACACCACCGCGGTGGTGCCCACTGCGAGCGGCCCGTAGGTGATGTAGCTGTGCCCGGTCACCCAGCCCACGTCGGCGGTACACCAGAAAATGTCGCTCGGCTTGTTGTCGAACACCCACTTCATGGTGAGCGCGCACCACAGCAGGTAGCCGCCGGTGGAATGCTGGATGCCCTTCGGCTTGCCGGTGGATCCCGACGTATAAAGGATGAAGAGCGGATGCTCGGCGTTCACGTACGTCGGCTCGCAGGTGTCCGCCTGCCCCTTCACCGCATCTTCCCACCACGTATCGCGGCCGGCCTGCATCGGCACCTTGCTGCCCGAGCGCTTGTAGACGATCACGTTCTTGATCGCCTCGCAGCCGCCCATGCCGATCGCTTCGTCCACCACCGGCTTGAGGGGGATTTCGCGCCCGCCGCGGAACTGGCCGTCCGCGGTGATCACCGCGATCGCGCCCGCGTCGATGATGCGCTCCTGCACGCTCTTCGCCGAGAAGCCGCCGAACACCACCGAGTGCGTCGCCGCGATGCGCGCGCAGGCCTGCATCGCCACCACGGCCTGGATCGACATCGGCATGTAGATCAGCACGCGGTCGCCCTGCTTGATGCCACGGGCCTTCAGCGCGTTCGCGAGCTTGCACACCTCGTGGTAGAGCGCCTTGTAGGTGATCTTCGTCACCTTGCCGTCGTCGGCCTCGAAGATGATGGCGACCTTGTCCGGCTGTGTCTTGAGATGCCGGTCCAGGCAGTTGTAGGAAGCATTCAGCTCGCCGTCGTAGAACCAGCGGAAGAACGGCGCCTTGCTCTGGTCCAGCACCTTGGTGAAGGGCTTCGACCACTGCAGAGTTTCGCGCGCCAGGCGCGCCCAGGCGCCCTCGAAGTCGCGCTCGAACTCGGCGTAGAGCTTGCGGTACGCGTCCATGCCGGAAATGTTGGCCTGCTTGACCATGGCAGGCGCGGGCGGAAAAACCCGCTTCTCCTGCAGCACCGATTCGATCGTGGACGCCATCTCTTCCTCCTCAGGATTCGCCGCCATAGAATGATACAGTTGCCGCCCCGCATTCAAGCGAAACAACCATGGCATTGAGTTCTCCCCGCGCGAGCGGCGAGGCGCGCGCCCTGCGCCCGCTGCCGTCGCTCATCTTCGCCAGCCGCTGGCTGCAGCTGCCGCTCTATCTGGGCCTGATCGTCGCGCAGGCCATCTACGTCTGGCTGTTCTGGCAGGAGCTCTATTACCTGCTGATGGCGACGTTCGGCGACGGCGGCGCGCTCAACCACGTGCTCGACTCCGTGACCGTGGAAGGCGCGAAGCGGCCGTCGAAGCCGACCGAGACCGTGCTGATGCTGGTGGTGCTCGGGCTGATCGACGTGGTGATGATCTCCAACCTGCTCATCATGGTGATCGTGGGCGGCTACGAGACCTTCGTCTCGCGCATGGGCCTGGAATCGCATCCGGACCAGCCGGAATGGCTTTCGCACGTGAACGCCTCGGTGCTCAAGGTGAAGCTCGCCACGGCGATCATCGGCATCTCGTCGATCCACCTGCTCAAGACCTTCATCAACGCCGCGGCGTACGACGAGAAGACCATCATCGCGCAGGTCGGCATCCACATCACCTTCCTGCTTTCGGCCATCGCCATCGCGGCCGCCGACCGCGTCATGCCGGCCCCGCCCAAACATGCCAGCAACCCCCATTAAGCGCGAGCACCTGGTGCAGAGCGTCGCCGACGCGCTGCAATTCATCTCCTACTATCATCCGGCGGACTACATCCGCGCCCTCGGCCGCGCCTATGAGCGCGAGCAGTCGCCCGCCGCGCGCGACGCCATCGCGCAAATCCTCACCAACTCGCGCATGTGCGCCGAAGGCCACCGCCCGATCTGCCAGGACACCGGCATCGTCAACGTGTTCGCGAAGATCGGCATGAGCGTGCGCTTCGATTTCGACGATTTCGAGGGCGCGATCAACGAAGGCGTGCGGCGCGCCTACCTGGACCCGGACAACAAGCTGCGCGCCTCGGTGCTGGACGAGTCGGATTTCGGCCGCAAGAACACCAAGGACAACACCCCGGCGGTGATCAGCGTGCAGATGGTCCCCGGCGACCGGCTCGAGGTCGACGTCGCGGCCAAGGGCGGCGGCTCCGAGGCGAAGGCCAAGTTCGCGATGCTCAACCCTTCCGACTCGATCGCCGACTGGGTGGTGAAGACCGTGCCCTCGATGGGCGCGGGATGGTGCCCGCCGGGAATGCTCGGCATCGGCGTGGGCGGCACCGCCGAAAAGGCGATGCTGATGGCCAAGGAAGCGCTGATGGAGCCGATCGACATGGCCGAGCTCAAGGCGCGCGGGCCGCAGACCAGGATCGAGGAGCTGCGCGTCGAGCTCTACGACAAGGTGAACGCGCTCGGCATCGGCGCGCAGGGCCTGGGCGGCCTGTCCACCGTCCTCGATGTGAAGGTGAAGACCTATCCGGTGCACGCAGCCAATCGCCCGGTGGCCATGATCCCGAACTGTGCGGCGACTCGGCACGCGCACTTCGTCCTGGATGGCTCCGGTCCCGCCGAATTCGAAGAACCGAAGTTGTCCGATTGGCCGGCGGTGACGTGGACGCCGGATGCGAAATCCACGCGAGTCAATCTCGATACCCTGACGAAACAGGAGGTCGCGTCGTGGAAGCCGGGGCAGCGGCTGCTGCTCTCCGGCAAGCTCCTCACCGGCCGCGATGCCGCTCACAAGCGCATTCAGGATTTTCTTGAGCAGGGAAAACCGCTCCCGGTGGACTTCACGAACCGAGTGATCTACTACGTCGGCCCGGTGGATCCCGTGCGCGACGAAGTGGTCGGCCCTGCCGGTCCCACGACGTCGACGCGCATGGACAAGTTCACCGAGATGATGCTCGCCAAGACCGGGCTGATCGGCATGGTGGGCAAGGCCGAGCGCGGCCCGGTGGCGGTGGAGGCGATCCGCAAGCACAAGGCGGCGTACCTCATGGCGGTGGGCGGCGCGGCGTATCTCGTGTCGAAGGCGATCCGCAAGTCGCGCGTGCTCGCGTTCCAGGACCTCGGCATGGAGGCGATCTACGAGTTCGAGGTGAAGGACATGCCGGTCACGGTGGCGGTCGATGCCAGCGGCACGTCCGTTCACACCACGGGGCCGGCGGAGTGGTCCAAGAAAATCGTTGAATTGAAGATTCCCGTCAACGTTGCTTGAGTAACTGGCCGGCGATCTGGGCCATCTTCGCCGGCGGCCTGGTCGCCGGCGCCTACATGACCAAGGTCGCGCCGGCGCTTCCCGGCCTGCGCGGCGAGCTCGGCCTCACGCTGGTCGAGTCCGGGCTCATCGCCACGACGTTCAACGTCATGGGCATGCTGGTCGGCATGCTGGCCGGCGTGCTGTGCGACCGCTTCGGGCACAAGCGTCTCGCGCTGGCGGGATTGCTGATCCTCTTTGCCGGCGGCGCGCTGGGCGCCGCGGCGTGGAACTTCGCCAGCCTGCTGTTCGCCCGCTTCCTGGAAGGCGTGGGCTTCATCGCGTTCGTGGTGTCCGCGGTCGCGCTCATGAACGCCTCGGCCGGCAATGCGCGCGACCGCGCGAAGGCGCTCGGATTGTGGAGCTCGTACATGCCGAGCGGCGGCACCATCGCGCTGCTCGCCGCCCCTTTGCTGATCGGCGCCTGGGGCTGGCGCGGGCTGTGGCTGGTGTTCGCCGTTCTGGCTCTCGCGTCGGCGCTCGCCCTCGCCCGCTTCGTCACGCCGTCGAGCTACGGCCAGGTCAGCTCCATGCGGCTGGTCGTCGAATCCCTGCGCAATCCCGGCAACCTCGCGATGGCGCTGCTGTTCGCCTTCTACGTCGCGCAGTGGACCTCGATCATGGTCTGGTTGCCGACCTTCCTGGTCGACGAGCACCGCATGTCGGCCGGCGCGGCCGCGCTCGCCACGGCCTTCTACGTGCTGATCAACGCACCCGGCAACCTCACTGGTGGCTGGCTGCTCGCCCGAGGCGTGCCGCGCGGCACGTTGATCGTCGCGGGAACTCTGATCGCGGCCCTGTGCGAGGTGGGCATGCTCGCGGGCGGGCTGCCGCCCGGCGCGCGCTACGTGCTGGTCCTCCTCTATTCCTTCAGCGCCGGCGTCATCCCGGCCTCGGTGTTCTCCGGGGTGCCGCTGCATGCCCGCACCCCGCAGCACATCGGCACCGGTAACGGCATCGTGATGCAGGCCTCGCAGATCGGGCAATTTCTCGCCCCGCTCGCGCTCGCCTGGATCGCCACGCGCTTCGGCTGGCAGGCGAATCTCTGGGTGCTGCTCGCATTCGCGGCCGGTGCGCTGGGCTGCGGTGTCGCAATCGGCGCCATCGAGAATAAAATCAAGGCATGAACGCGCACATTTGCGAAGTCGGCCCGCGCGACGGGCTGCAGAACGCCCACCACCTGATGCCGACGCAGGCGAAGAAGGACTGGATCGCCGCGCTGGCCGCCGCCGGGCTGAAGGAAATCGAGGTCGGGTCGTTCGTCCCGCCCAAGCTGATCCCCGCGATGGCCGACACCGGCGAGATCGTTGCCTTCGCGAGAACGATCCCGAACCTGAAAGTCGTCGCGCTGGCACCGAACCTGAAAGGCTTCCAGCGCGCGCTGGAGGCCGGCGCGCACAAGGTCACGTTCCCGGTCTCGGCGAGCCGCAAGCACAGCGAATCGAACGTGCGCATGACGCCCGAGCAGATGGTCGAGGAGGTGCGCAAGTGCGCGCAGCATCCTCACCCCGGGGTGGAGATCGAGGGCGCGGTTTCGACGGCCTTCGGCTGCACGCTGCAGGGCGAGGTGCCGGAAGACGACGTGGTGCGCATCGCCGCCGCGCTCGCCGAGTTCTGCGATTGCGTCGCCCTTGCCGACACCGTGGGATACGCGAACCCGGCGCAGATCCGCAGGGTGTTCCGGAAAGTCAGGACGGAAATCGGACCGAAGCTCGAAGCGGCGCACCTGCACAACACGCGCGGCCTCGGGCTCGCCAACGCGCTCGCCGCCTACGAGGAAGGCGTGCGCCATTTCGACAGCTCGCTCGGCGGACTGGGCGGCTGTCCGTTCGCGCCCGGCGCGAGCGGCAACGTGATCACCGAGGACCTGGTGTTCATGTTCGAGGCGATGGGCGTGCGGACCGGCATCGACCTCGACAAGCTGATGGCGGCGCGCAAGCTGATGGTGGACGCGATCCCGCAGGAGCCGACCTACGGCCATTTCGCGCTCGCGGGCGTCCCCAAAGGATTCCGTGCTGCCGCTTGAGGGTGTGCGCGTAGTCGAGTTCGCGCACATGGTGATGGGCCCCTCCTGCGGGCTGGTGCTCGCCGATCTCGGCGCCGAGGTAATCAAGGTCGAGCCGCTCGCCGGCGACAACACGCGCCGCCTCGAGGCCGCCGGCGCCGGGTTCTTCCCGGTGTTCAACCGCAACAAGAAAAGCCTTGCGGTGGACTTGCAGAAGGCCGCAGGCCGCGAGCTGGTGCTGAAGCTACTGAAGAACGCCGACGTGCTGACCGAGAATTTCCGGCCGGGCGCGCTGGACAAGCTCGGTTTTTCGGTTGAGGAACTGAAGAAGCACAACCCCCGGCTGATCTATTGCTCGCTGAAAGGGTTCCTGCACGGCCCCTATGAGCAGCGCCTTGCGCTCGACGAGGTCACGCAGATGATGGGCGGGCTCGCCTACATGACCGGCCTGCCCGACCGGCCGCTGCGCGCCGGCTCCTCCGTGGTCGACATCATGGGCGGCACCTTCGCCGCGGTCGGCATCCTGTCGGCGCTGCGCGAGCGCGAAAAGACCGGGCGCGGAACGGAGGTGACCAGCGCGCTCTTCGAGAGCACCGCCTACCTCGTCGCGCAGCACATGGCGCAGTTCGAGATCACCGGCGAGGCGCCGCCGCCGATGTCGGTCAAACGGCCGGCCTGGGGCGTTTACGATATCTGCGAGACGAAGGACGGGCGGCTATTCCTCGGCGTGGTCACCGACACGCAATGGGAGGTGTTCTGCCGGGAGTTTGGCGAGGCGGAGCTCGCTTCCGACTCTCGGTTGAAAACCAACGCCATGCGGGTCAAGGAACGCGCCTGGCTCATCCCGCGCGTCAACGAGATCACCCGGAAGCACACGCTCGCCGAGCTCACCGCCAAGCTCGAGAGCATCGGCCTGCCGTTCGCGCCGATCGCCAAGCCGTGGGACCTGCTCGAGGATCCGCACCTGAACGCGTCGGGCGGGTTGCTCGAAACCCGCATCAACAAGAAGAACATCCATGTGCCGGCGCTGCCGCTCGCGCTCGGCGGAAAGAGATTGAGGAAGCGCGCCGATCCGCCCGGGGTGGGCGAGCACAGCCGCGCGCTGCTCGCCGAGCTCGGCTACTCCGGCGCGCAGATCGACGCGCTCGCGCGCGAGCGCGTCGTCAACCTCGGCTAGGTGCTACTTCAGCGCGTCGAGGCCGGCCTGGCCGACGCGCGAATCGTCCGGGCCGGTGGCCCCGGATACGCCGATCGCGCCGATGATCTTGCCGTCGACCACGATCGGGTGCCCGCCGTCGGCGGCGATCATGCGCGGGAAGGTCAGGTAGCGCCAGTCGGCCGCGCCCTTGGCGAGCGCGTCCTGCAGGGCCTTGGTGGGCCGCTTGTAGGCGCAAGCGGTGTAGGCCTTGTCGTGCGCGACCTGTGGCGCCGCGAGTTGCGCCCCGTCGGCCTTCTGCATCATCACGGGGTTGCAGCCCGAATCCAGAATGACGATGGTCATCGCCCAGCTGTTCTTCTTCGCCTCGGCCTCGGCGCCGGCCATGACCTTCTTCGCCTGCTCGAGCGTGATCGGCGCGCCATAGGCCTGCGCGTTGGCGAGCGTCGCGGCCGCGCCCAGCGAAGCGGCAGCGCCTAGCTGCATTGCGAGTTTCAGCATCTCCCCTCCCACGGTTGGAAAGCTATTTCATCTTGCAGTCCTGCACGTACGCATCTGCGCGGTTTTGCAGGACGGTGCCGATGGTCTTGTGCACGATGCGGCCGCTGTTGTCCTTGCCGACCAGCTGCAGGTAGTAGCTCTGCACCGGGAACTGGTTCGGCCCGAACTTGAAATCGCCGCGCACGCTCTTGAAGTCGGCCGCCTTGAGCGCCGCGCGCAGCGCATTCTTGTCCTCGATCTTGCCTTTCACCTTGCGGATCGCGGCGTCCATGAGGAGCGCGGTGTCGTACCCGGACGCGGCGTAGCCGGTGGGCAGGCGCTTGTACTCCTTCTCGAACTCGGCGACGAACTTGCGGTTGGCCGCGTTGTCGAGGTCGATCGACCAGTGCCCGACGCTGAACAGACCCAGCATCGGGTCGCCCACCGCGCGGATGATGTCCTGGTCCGAGCCCCACAGCGGCACCACGAGCTGGATGTCCTTCGACATGCCGGCCGCGACGAACTGCTTGATGAAGTTCACGCCCATCCCGCCGGGCAGGAAGACGTAGAGCGCCTCCGGCCTGGCGGCGCGGATCTGCGAGAGCTCGGCCGCGTAGTCGAGCTGGCCGAGCTTGGTATACATCTCGTCCACCAGCTTGCCCTTGAAGTAGCGCTTGAAGCCGTTCGCCGCGTCCTTGCCGCCCTGGTAGTTGGGCGCGAGGAACAGCACGTTCTTGATGCCCTTCGAGGTGATGTATTGGCCCGCCGCCTCGCTGTACGCCTCGCTCGGCCACGACGAGACGAAGAAGAACGGATTGCACTGCGCGCCGGAGTACGGCGCGGGCCCGGCGTTCGGCGCGATGTAGAACACCTTCTGCGACAGGATGTCGGGCGCAATCGCCACCACTACGTTCGAGAACACCGTGCCGGTGACGAAGTCGACCTTGTCCTGGCGCACGTAGCGCTCGGCGAGCTGCTTGCCCTGCTCGGGCTTCAGGCCGTCGTCGCCGACCAGCAGCTCGACGGGCAGGCCGCCGAGCTTGCCGCCGTTCAGCTTGATGGCGAGCTGGAACGCGTCGCGGATGTCGAGGCCGATCGAGGCGTTCGGCCCGGACAGCGTGCTGACGAACCCGATCTTCACCTTGTCCGCGGCCTGCGCCGGCAGCGCCAGCGCAGCCACGAGGATGAGCAGCAGCTTCTTCATCTTGCCTCCCGGTTGACTTTCATTTTCGGATCGATGATGCGCCCGCGCTCGACCACCACGCTGCCGTCGAGCTCGATGGTGCAATCGCGCATCGGCACGTCGTAATGCCCGCGCGTATCGCGCTTTCCGCCGCCCTGCGTGTTCGGGCCGGTGGAGAAAAGGAAATTGCCCGGAAAGGTGCGCGCTGCGGCGCGGTGGCGCTCCGGGTCGTCGCCGTGCAGCGCGATGCCGTACCAGAGCGCCTGCGGATTGAGCCCCCAGCCGAGGTGCGACACCGCGTAGGGATCGCGGTCCTTTGCGGACGCCTTGCCGTCCTCCAGCCAGTCGCGCATCAGCTTGGCGTCGATGCCGCCCTCCAGCTTCACGATGTGCCCCTCCCGGATCTCGAGCTTCACCGGGTCGGCGATGTAGCGGCAATAAGGCAGGATCACGATGTCGCCCGGCTGGAACACCACCGTGCCGTGCGCGCTGCCCTCGTTCGGGAAGGTGTGGATGTGGCCGCCGCCCCAGTGGTCGAAGTGGCCCTTCTCGTCGGCGAAGCCCCATTGCGTCATGACCGGGTATTCGCCGCATTCATATGTAAGGTCCGTACCCGAGTCGCTCCGCACGCGCACGCGCCTGGTCTTTCGATAAACGGACTCGGCGTACTTGCAGGCGTCCTTCAACCCCGCGGGCGCCATGAGCTGCTCGAGGTCGTCGGGCGCGTCGATGATCATCAGCACGCGCGTGCCGCCATCCGTCACCTGCTTGAGCCACTTGGTGAAGAGCGGCACGTGGAAGATCACCACCATGTCGGCGGCTTTCACAGCCTCGAGCGTGCCCTTGCACTTGCCGATGGTCGGCACGCCGACCTTGGTCCACGACGGCAGCGAGTTCACGCACAGCTCGTAGATATCGGCGCCGAGGTCGTCGGCCGCGGCGAACGCAGCCTGCAGGTACTCGCGGCGCGTGGCGAGGTCGCTGACCGCGACGATGGTCTCGCCCTTCTTGACCTTGCACAGCTCGAATTGCCGGCGGTAAAGGAGCGCGAGCTTCGCCGGGTTGAGCTCCTGGATCATTTGCGCATTATGGCGCGCCAGATTGCCTCGGGCGTAGCCGGCATTTCGAGATCGTCTATTTGCAGCGCATCAAGCAGGGCGCTCACCACCGCGGCGGGCGCGCCGATCGCCCCGGACTCGCCACAGCCCTTGGCGCCGAGCGGGTTGTGGGTGCAGGGCTGGCTTTCGTCCAGCTCGGACTGGAACGCGGGCAGGTCGACGGCGCGCGGCAAGGCGTAGTCCATGAACGAGGCCGACAGCAGCTGCCCAGCGTCGTACACGGTGCGCTCCGCGAGCGCCTGCCCGATGCCCTGCGCCAGGCCGCCGTGCACCTGGCCTTCGACGATCATCGGGTTGATCACCGTGCCGATGTCGTCGACAGCGACGTAAGAGACGATCGCGGCCCGGCCGGTCTCGCGATCGACCTCGACTTCGCAGACGTGCACCCCGTTCGAGAATGCGAAGTTCGGCGGGTCGTAGAACGCGGTCTCGTCCAGCCCCGGCTCGAGCGAATCGAGCGGATAGTTGTGCGGCACGTACGCCGCGCCGGCGACCTGGGCGAAGCTCACCGCACGGTCGGTGCCGCTCACGCGGAACGTGCCATCCTCGAATTCGACGTCGCCCGCTGCGGCTTCGAGCAAATGCGCGGCGATCTTCTTGCCTTTGGCGACGATCTTTCCGGATGCAACGTGCAACGCCGAGCCGCCCACCGCGACCGAGCGCGAGCCGAAGGTGCCGGTGCCGACGGGAACGGCGCTGGTATCGCCTTCCACGATTTTTACTCGTTCAAGCTCGACGCCGAGTTTTGCCGAAAGGATCTGCGCGAACGTCGTCGCATGCCCCTGCCCATGGTTATGCGTGCCGAGGTATGCCGTCACGCTGGCATCCGGCGCGACGCGCACGGTCGCCGCCTCGTAGAACCCGCCGCGCGCGCCCATCATGCCGGCGAGGCGGGAGGGTGCAACCCCCGAAGACTCCACGTAGCACGCGATGCCGATGCCGCGCAGTCTGCTTCTGCGTTTTTCGAAGCCGGCATAGTCGGCGGCTGCCAGCGCGCGCTCGAGAAGGCGCGGAAAATCGCCGCAGTCGTAGGTCGGCCCGATCGGCGTCTTGTAAGGCATCGCCTCCTTCGGGATGAGGTTGCGGCGTCGGATCTCGGCGCGGTCCAAGCCGAGCGCGCGCGCCGCCTTGTCGGCGAGCCGCTCGAGCACGTAGCACGCCTCGGGACGGCCGGCGCCGCGGTAGGCGTCGGTCGGCACGCTGTTCGACAGCACGCCATTGACTTCGACGTAGATGGCGGGCGTGCGATACACGCCGGCCAGCAGCGCGCTGTAGATCGGCCCGGGAATCGCCGCGCCGAAGGTCGAAACGTAGGCACCCAGATCAGCCGTCGTATCGACCTTGAGGCCAAGAAATTCTCCGTTCTCGTTCACTGCCAGCGCAGCACGCGTGTGGTGGTCCCTGCCCTGCGTATCCGAAATGAACGATTCGCGGCGCGACGCCACCCATTTCACCGGGCGGCGCAGGCGGCGCGCCGCCCAGACCAGGATCGTTTCCTCCGGATAGTGCTTGCCCTTGTAGCCGAAGCCGCCGCCCATGTCCTGAGAGACGACGCGCAGGTCGATCTCGCGCAGGCCGAGCTCCGCGCAGACGTGGTGGCGGATATGGTGCGGCGCCTGGGTGCCGCAATAAAGCGTGTCGGCGGTCGCCAGCGCTCCCCGCGTTTCGATCGCCGCCCCGCACAGTCGGTTGTTCACGAGCTCGAGCTCGACGCGATGCGCGGCCTGCGCGAACGCCGCGTCCACTGCGGCGGCATCGCCGCGCGTCCATCGGAAGCAGCGCTCCTTTATGGGAGGCAATTCCTCGTACTCCACCGCGACCTGCTCTGCCGCGTCCTCGGCGAGCGCGCGCGTTTCCGCGAACACCGCGGCGACCGGCTCGCCGACGTGGCGCACGACGCCGCGCGCGAGCGCCCAGCGCGGCGGCTCGAGCATGCCGGGAACCTGCCAGCCGGCGCGCATCGGTCCGACGCCATCGCGCTCCATGTCCTGGCCGGTGAATACGAGCGCCGCAGAGGAAATGCTCTTGATGCGCGCATGCGGGTACGGCGAGCGCACGATCGCGCAATGCAGCGTGCCGGGCAGGGACAGGTCGTCGATGAAGCGTCCGCAGCCGGTGAGGAAGCGCTCGTCCTCGACCCGGCGCACCGGCTGGCCGATCACCCCAGCTCTTCTCGCAGCAGGTCGAGCCGCTCGTAGATCGCGCGGTCGGTGACGATGAACAGCTCCGCTCGCTGCGCTTCGTGCTGCGCCCAGGTCCAGTGCGGGATGGTGAACACGTCGTGCTTCGACCATTCGAACGTGCGCTCGCCGACCGTGGAGCGTCCCTCGCCGGAAACCACCAGGCAGATGGCGTTGTAAGTCGCCCGGTACGGCCGCGTGGGCTTTGCGACTCTTTTGAAAAACAAATCGAGCGTCGGCATCACCGAGCCGCCGTTCTTCGTGTAACGCACCGTTTTCGTTCCGTCGGCTGCGAGCTCGGCTGCCTCGAGCTGGCGGCGCGTTTCGGCCCCCGGGAAGCGATATTCCTGCGAGCCGGCATCGCTCACTTCCCAGAATTTCTCGTCCTGCCGCGTGCCGGGCTCGAAGAAGCTTGCATCGAGCGCGCAGATCGCCGGCATGTTGGCGGCGTCGAACCAGACCGTGCGCGCGCGGCCCTGGTTGATGTGTCCGTGCCAGCACATCGGCGGGGTGAGGACGAGGTCGGCCTCCTTCATCTCGCAGCGCGTGCCGTTGACGATGGTGACCGCGCCCTCGGCGCGCGTCGCGAAGCGGATTGCCGCTGCCGTATGCCGGTGCGGCACCGCCTTGTCGCCGGGCTCGAGCACGGTGAAGGCGCCGATCAGGTTCTGCGTGGTGACCGTGGCGCCGGCGAACGCCGGATGCGCGAGGATCAGGGCACGGCGCTCCACGTCCTCGATCGCGACCTCCTGCGCCGCGCGCTCGGTGAACGGCTCGATGTCGCACCAGCGCCAGTGCATCGGCTGGTCTTTCGCGCTCGGCGCGACCGGCGTGATGCGCTTGTAGCGGTCCCAGAGCGGATGGATGTTCGCGCGCTCGAGCGAGGAAATCAGCGCGGCGTCGGGCCTCATGGATCGATCCTCTCCGTGGTCACGTCGTAGCGGAACAGCCACTCGTAGCGCGAGGCGACGTTCTGTCCTGCCCACTCGCGCTCCACATACTGGCGCGCCTGCCCCGGGTCGGCAAGCGCCCGGTTGTGGAACCGGCCGATGTTGTCCGCAGAACCCTCCACGGCACGCCGCGTGCGCTCGCGCCGTGCGTTCTCGTAGCGCAGCAACGCGGCGGGAACCGGAAGAGCCTTCAGGCAGCGCGCGAGCATGTAGCCGTCCTCGATCGCCATCACCGCGCCCTGCGCGAGGAACGGCACCATGGAATGGCAGGCGTCGCCGAGCAGCGTGACACGGCCGACCGTCCAGCGCTCCATCGGCGGACGCGTCATGAGGGCCCATTTGTAGGGCATCGGGATTCTCCGGATGAGCGCCTGGACATCCTCGTGCCAGCCGGCGAAGTCGGCCGCGAGCTCCTCGGTCGTGCCGCGCGCGCTCCAGGATTCGACGCGCCAGTCCGAGCGCTCGAGCGCGCCGACGAAGTTCATCACCCGGCCGCCCCGCAGCGGATAGTGGACCACGTGGCCGCCGGGCCCGACCCAGTTCGTACCGACCATGCGCGGCGCCTGGTCCAGCGGAATGACGCCCCGCCACGCGATGATGCCGGTGAACTGCGGCTGGTCCGCGCCGAACAGCCCTTGGCGGATCGTGGAGTGCACGCCGTCTGCGCCGATCAACGCGTCGCCCCTGATGCTGCCGTTCAGCGTTACGCTGGCCTCGTCCTGCGTGAAGCCGGTGCATCTGACGCCGAGGTGAATGCGCTCGCGCCCGACCGCGTCGGCGAGCACGCCGAGCAAGTCGGGGCGGTAGACGGTGAAGTAGGGAAAGCCGTAGCGCTCGACGGAGACCTTGCCGAGGTCGAAGAGCTTCCAGGTCTCGCCGGTGTTCCATAGGCGGATTTCCTTGCCCTCCGCCTCGCAGGAAAGCGCCTTGAGCTCGTCGCCCACGCCGAGCGCGTAGAACACGCGCGTGCCGTTCGCGCTGAGCTGCAGGCCGGCGCCGACTTCCTTCAGCTCCGCGGCCTGCTCGTAGACCTCGACCTCGATGCCGTGCTTCAGAAGCGCCAGCGCCGCGCTCAATCCGCCGATGCCGGCCCCGGCGATCAGGACCCGCACTTGACGATGCTGATGAAATCTTCCGCGGTGAGTTGCGCCTTCGACATGCGCTGGTAGGCGGCCCGCATCTCGCTCGCGAGCGGCACGGGGACGCCCGCCTGCCGCGCGGCCTCCACGATCAGGTCGAGGTCCTTCAGCATCAGAGCGCCGGTTGCCGTCGGCGTGTAATCGCGCCGCTTCAGCGGCTCGAGCTTGTACTTCACCAGGGGCGACGCCACCACGCTCTCGCCGAGAAGATCGAGCGCCGCCTCCCAGCCGATGCCGCCCTTCTGCGCGAGCGCGAGCATCTCGCCCAGCATGCCGGCCGTCACCGCCACCATCAGATTGACCGCCAGCTTGGCGTAGCGAGCTTCCTCGGCCTCGCCCAGCCAGAATTGCGCGCGCGTGTAGGCGGCCAGCGCCGGCCGCGCGGCATCGAAAGCCGCCTTGGGCCCGGACACGAATGTGGTCAACGTGCCGCTTTCCGCGAGGCCGACACTGCCGGAGATCGGCGCGCGCAGGTACGCGATGCGTCGCGCCGCCAGCGCTTCGGCGAGCTTCGCGGACGCGGCCGGGCCGGCCGTCGTGGTCTCCACCAGGATCGCCTGTGCCGGCATGCCGGCGGCAAGCCTCGTGGACAGCCCGGCCAGCGCCGCTTCGGTCGGCATGGATGTAAAAACGACGCTCGCGCCTTCCATCGCCGCCTCGGCCGAGGCGACCGCTTCCACCGACCTCGCGCCGGCCATTTCCAGCCGCGCCGGGCTGATGTCGAAGCCCTTGACCCGCCAGCCCGCGGCGGCGAGCCGCGCCGCCATGGGCAGGCCGATCAGGCCCAAGCCGATCCAGCCCGCCTGTTTTCCGGGCATGGCGCTACTTCAGCGCGGCGATTCCGGCGGCGACGATCTGCTCGTCCTCGTGCGACTGCACGCCCGAGGCGCCGATGCCGCCGACGCAGACGCCCTCCACCACGATCGGCAGCCCGCCCTGCACCGGCGTGATGCCGGGCATGCCGAGCATGGAATGGCGTCCGGCCTTGATGCGCTCTTCCCAAACGCCGCTCGAGCGGCGGGTTTCCGCCGCGGTGCGGCCCTTGGCGATCGCGGTGCGCGCGTTGAACGGCGAGGCGCCGTCCATGCGCACGAGGTGCAGCAGGTGCCCGCCGTCGTCCAGGATCGCGATGCACACGTTCCAGTTGTTCTTCTTCGCCTCGGCTTCGGCGGCGGCGGAAATCTTGCGGCAGTCGTCGAGCGTCAGCATCGGTCGGTTTTTCATTTGAGGGCTTGTCGGATCTGCTCCAGCGCGTTGGGGTCTTCGATGGTGGTGAGGTCGCCCGGGTCGCGGCCTTCGGCGAGCGCCTGGATCGAGCGGCGCAGCGTCTTGCCCGAGCGCGTCTTGGGCAGGAGCGACACGAAGTGCACGGCCCTCGGCCGCGCGATCGCGCCGAGCTGGCGGTCCACGGTCTGCATGACCTCTTCTTGGGAAGTTTTCTTCGAAGTATCTTTCAGGACGGCGAAGGCAAGCGGCATCTGGCCCTTGATCGGATCCACCACGCCGACCACCGCGCACTCCGCGACGTTCGGATGCATGTTCACCGCCTCCTCGATCTCGCGCGTGCCGAGGCGGTGGCCGGCGACGTTGATCACGTCGTCGGTGCGGCCGAGGATGAAGTAGTAGCCGTCCTTGTCGCGGATGCCCCAGTCGAAGGTCGAGTAGATGCCCGGGAAGTCTTTGAAGTAGGTCTGCACGAAGCGCTCGTCGTCGCCCCACACCGTGGACATGCAGCCCGGCGGCAGCGGCGGCGTGATGGTCAGCACGCCCTTCTCGCCGTCCTTCACCTCCTTGCCGTTGCTCTCGTGCAGCAGGCGCACGTCGTAGCCGTACACCGGGAAGCTCGGCGAGCCCATCTTGAGCGGCGTCTTCTCGACGCCCGGATGCGCCGAGAGCAGCGGCCAGCCGGTCTCGGTCTGCCAGTAGTGGTCGATGACCGGCCGGCCGAGCGCCTCGCTGATCCAGACGTGCGTCGGCTCGTCGAGCGGCTCGCCGGCGAGGAACAGGTGCTTGAGCGACGACAAGTCGTATTTCTTGATGAAGGAAAGGTCGTGCTTCTTGAGCACCCGGACGGCGGTCGGCGCGGAGAACATCACCGCGACCTTGTAGTCCTGCACGATCTTCCACCACACGCCGGCGTCGGGACGGATCGGCACGCCCTCGTACATGATGGTGGTCATGCCGGCGATCAGCGGGCCGTAGATGATGTACGAGTGCCCGACCACCCAGCCGATGTCGGAGGTGGTGAACATGGTCTCGCCCGGCTCGCCGCAGAAGATGCGCTTCATCGACGAGGCGAGCGCCACCGCGTAGCCGCCCACGTCGCGCTGCACGCCCTTCGGCCGTCCGGTGGTGCCGGAGGTGAAGAGGATGTAGGACGGCTCGTTCGACTCGAGCCAGGCACAGGGCACTTGCGCGTTCTGGAATTGCTGCGCCAGAGAGGCCCAATCGACGTCGCGCCCGGCGACCACGGGAAGGTTCGGATCCAGTCCCCTTCTGAACAGCAACACCTTGCGCGGCGGGTGCTTGGCGAGCTTGATCGACTCGTCGACCAGCGACTTGTAGAGCACCACCTTGCCCATGCGGCTGCCGCCGTCGGCGGTGATCATGAGCGCCGGGCGCGCGTCGTCGATGCGCGCCGCGAGGCTCGCGGCGGCGAAGCCGCCGAACACCACCGAGTGGATCGCGCCGATGCGCGCGCAGGCGAGCATCGCGAACGCCGCCTCCGGCACCATCGGCATGTAGATGATGACCCGGTCGCCCTTCTTCACGCCGAGCGACTGCATCATCGCCGCCACGCGGTTCACTTCATGAAACAGCTCTTGGTACGTAAAAGTCGCAGTCTTGCCGACTTCCGTGGAAATCCAGACCAGCGCCTTCTGGTCGGCGCGACCGGCGAGATGGCGGTCGAGCGCGTTGTAGCAGAGGTTGGTCTCGCCGCCGACGAACCACTTCGCGAACGGCGGGCGCGAATAGTCCAGGGCTTTCGAGAACGGCTTGTGCCAGTGGACCAGCTTCGCCTCCTCGGCCCAGAAGCCTGCGCGGTCCTGGAGCGAGCGGCGGTGAAAATCGCGGTAGGTGGTCACCTGCCGCCGATTCTAGATCAGCGCGCCTTGGCCTGGATGGCCTTGGAAATGCGTTTCAGGCGCTTGGCGAAAAGCTCCGCCGCGTCGCCGAGCCGGGCATGGTCGAGGTTCTCCAGGAAGCGCAGCACGCGCTCGAGGTCCTCGGGAATGCCCGGCCTGGGGGGCGGCGGCGGCGGCACCGCCTTCGCCGCGGCCTGCAGCCGGCCGAGCGCGGTCTTGACCAGGTCCTCGATGCTGCCGGCCGGGTCGCCGGCCAGCGACGCGAGCCCGATGCTGGTGGCGAACTTGAGCGGCTGCTCGCGGTAGCGCACCTTCGCCTCGTCGAGCTCGCGCTTCAGGCGCTGCGCGAGCGCGACGATCTGCGCCATGCCGATGCCCGCGGTGACCACCACGAAGGTGGCCTGCGCGATGCGCGCCACCGAGTCCTCGGCGCGCACCTTCTGCAGGAGCAGCTTGGCGATGCGCACCACCACCACGTCGGCGATGTCCTTGCCGGCCGAAAGCGCGATCTCGTCGTAGCTGTCGAGCCTGAGCGCCATGACCGACAGGTCGGCGCTGTGGCGGCGTGCGTGCGCGAAATGCTTGCGTCCCTCGGTCACCAGGTAGTGCGGCGTATGGCAGCCGGTGATCGGGTCGTGCGTCGCGGTGCTCGCCATCGCGACGCGCGTGGTCTCCAGCTCCTTGCTGGTGCGCACCAGGCGCAGCACGTTGTCCAGGCGCGACAGCACCTCGGCGCCGTCGGCCGACTTGGAGATGAAGTCGTTCGCGCCCAGGTCGCGCGCGCGCTGCTTCATCGGCGCGGCCTCGTTGCCCGAGATCACCACCACCGGCAGCTCCTTGATGCGCCGGTCGGCGGAGCCGCGGATGCGCTGCAGCAGGCCGAAGCCGTCGAGGCGCGGCATGTCGAGGTCGGTGAACACCATGACGATCGACGGGTCGCCGTTGATCGACTGCCAGGCGTCCTCGCCGTCCTTGTCCTCGCGCACGCCGAACGAGGCCTTCAGGATCGAGGCGAAGGTGGTGCGCACGAACTTCGAGTCGTCGACCACCAGCACGCGCTTTTCCAGCAGGTTGGTGGTCGTGTCCAACTAGGGGCTCACTCCTCGAGGTCCACCACGACGCGCCGCGTGACCTTTGCGTTGATGAAGTCGTCGAACACCGCGGGCAGCTCGCGGAACGGCACGGTGCGCGCCATCTCCTTGAGCAGCGGCGGCTTCATGTCGCTTGCGAGGCGCCGCCACACAGTGTCGCGCACGTCGTTCGAGCTTTCGCCCGAGTTGATGCCGAGCAGCCGCGCGCCGCGCAGGATGAACGGCATCACGGTGGTGTTCAGGCTCGGGCTCGCCGCCAGGCCGATCGACGCGATGACGCCGTTGTCCTTCATGGTGCTGCAGATCCACGACAGAACCTCCCCGCCCAGATTGTCGACGGCGCCGGCCCAGGTCGACTTGTCGAGAGGTTTAATTTTTGACAAATCGAGCGCGCTGCGCAGCATGATCTCCTTCGCGCCGAGCTTCTTCAGCCACTCCGTTTCGCTCGCCTTGCCGGTCAGCGCGACCACGTGGTAGCCCAGGCGCGCGAGCGCGGCGACGGCGATCGAGCCGACGCCGCCGGTCGCGCCGTTCACCAGCACCGGGCCGCTCGACGGCTTCAAGCCCTCGTGCTCCATGCGTACGACGGCGATCCCGGCGGTGTAGCCGGCGGTGCCGAACGCCATCGCCTCCCACAGCGTCATGCCCTTCGGCAGTTTCATGACCCAGGCCGCCGGCAGCCGCGCGTATTGCGCATAGCCGCCGTTGTGGGACACGCCGAGCTCGGAGCCGATGGCGAACACGGCGTCGCCCTTGGCGAATTTCGCATCGCTCGATGAAACGACGGTGCCCGCGAGGTCGATGCCGCCGACGCAGCTCGCACGGCGCAGGATCTTGCCCTTGCCGGTCGCGGCGAGCGCGTCCTTGTAGTTCACGTCGGAATACGCGACGCGGATCACCACGTCGCCCGGGTCGAGGTCGTCGAGCGTCATGTCGACGAACTCGGCGCGTATCTTCCTGTCCGGTGTCTCGCTGAGCTTGTAAGCCTTGAAGCGTTCCATGGTCACTCCGCCTTAATTCCAGCCTCTTTCACGACGCGCGTCCACTTCTGCGTTTCCTGCGTGACAAATGCCGCGAACTCGGCGCTCGTCATGCGCGCGGCCTCGGCGCCCTCGAGCTCGAAGCGCTTGCGCGTGTCGGGGGACTCGAGAATCGCGCTGATCTCGTTGTACAGCCGGTCCAGCACGGGCTGCGGCGTGGCGGCGGGCGCGAGGATGCCCCACCAGTTGCTCACCTCGAAGCCCGGCACGCCGGCTTCGGCGATGGTCGGCACGTCGGGCATCGCGGCGACGCGCCGCTCGCTGCTCACGCCGAGTGCCTTCAGCTTTCCGGAGCGAACCTGCGGCACCATCTGCACCAGGCTGCCGAGGTTGAACTGCACCTGCCCGCCGATCGTGTCGGTGAGCGCCGGGCCGCCGCCCTTGTACTGCACGATGACGAAGCGGGTGTTCGACTGCAGGCGGAACAGCTCCGTCGCCATGTGCTGGAAGCTGCCGATGCCGGCGGCCGCCGCATTCAGCTCTCCGGGCTTTTGTCGGATTTGATTCAATAGATCCATTACTGAATTGGCCGGCGAAGTCGCCGGAACCACGAGCAACGCCGGCCCGCTGCCGAGCAGCGCCACCGGCGCGAAGGACTTCATGATGTCCTGCGGCAGGCGGTTGAACGCGATGCTGGTCGGAAACGCGGTGGAGATGAGCAGCAGCGTGTAGCCGTCGGCCGGCGCCTTCGCCGCCTCGTTGGTGCCGATGATGCCGCCCGCGCCGCCGCGGTTGTCGATCACCACGCTCTGGCCGAGCCGCTCGCCGAGCTGCTGGCCGATCGCGCGGCCCACCACGTCGTTCGAGCCGCCGGGCGGGAACGGAATGATCAGGCGCACGGGCTTGCTCGGGTACGCCTGTCCAATCGAGAGCGTGGAAAAAGCAAGAAGAACAAGCGCGAGGATGGTTTTCATGTGGCCAATGCTACCCGCCTTGCCGGCAGCAGGCGGTACTCCGCGGACTGCATTTCATGCAGCCGGCTCACGGTGCGCTGGAAGTCCGCCGAGTTCTCGCCTTCCACGAACAGCTCCTCGGGCGGCGCCTCCGCCGACACCACGAGCTTGATGCGCTCGTCATAGAGTATGTCGACCAGCCAGGTGAAGCGGCGCGCCGCATCCGACTGCTTCGCCGACATGCGCGGCACGCCGGACACCATCACGGTGTGGAAGCGCTTGGCGAGGTCGACGTAATCCGCATAGGAGCGCGGCCCGCCGCACAGCGCGGAGAAATCGAACCACACCAGCCCGCCGGCGCGCTTGCGGTACGGGATCGCGCGTCCTTCCACGTCGAGCGGGTGCCATTCCTCCTGCACGTCCTTCAGCTCGTCGAAGATCTTCGCGAGCGGCGCTTCCTCGAGGTGGTAGACGCGCACCTGCTCCATCTTGAGGCGCCGGTAGTCGGTGCCGCCGTCCACCGCCACCACGTCGAGGCGCGCCTTGAGCAGCTCGATGGCCGGCAGGAAGCGCTCGCGCTGCAGGCCGGCCGCATAGAGCTGGTCGGGGTGATAGTTCGAGGTCATGACGAACTGCACCCCCAGGTCCATCACGCCCTCGAGGAAGCGGCCGAGGATCATGGCGTCGGCAATGTCCGAGACATGGAATTCGTCAAAGCAGACCAATCGGTATCGTCGAGCCGTCCGTGCGGCGACCTCGGCGATCGGGTCCGCGGCGCCCTTCAGCTCGTCGAGCTCGCGATGGATCTCGCGCATGAAGTGATGGAAATGCACGCGCCGCTTGCGCACCAGCGGCACGCAGGAATAGAACGCGTCCATCAGGAAGCTCTTGCCGCGCCCGACCGGTCCCCACAGGTAGACGCCTTTCGGCAGCGGCGGCTTCACCAGCAGGCGCCTGAGCGCGCTCGAGCGCCGCTTCTTGTACTCGCTCCATTCCTCGTAGAGCTTCTGCAGCCGCTCGACCGCGCGCCATTGCGCGGAGTCCTGCACGAAGCCCCGGCGCTCGAGGTTGTGCCGGTAGAACGAAACTACGTCCTGGCTCAAATGTTGAGCGAGCGCTTGTCGACCCCGAGCGCCGCGTCCTTCAGCGCCTCCGAAAGCGACGGATGGGCGTGCACGATCATGCCGATGTCCTGCGCCGAGCCGCGGAACTCCATCGCCACCACCGCCTCGGCGATCAGCTCGCCGGCCATCGGTCCCATGATGTGCACGCCCAGGATTTCATCGGTTTTTTCCCGGGCCAGGACCTTGACCATGCCGGTGGTATCGCCGAGCGCCCTCGCCCGCGCGTTGGCGGAGAACGGGAACACGCCGGCGCGGTAGGGCACGCCCTCGGCCTTGAGCTGTTGCTCGTTCTTGCCCACCCAGGCGATCTCCGGGCTGGTATAGATCACCGACGGGATGGTGTTGAAGTCGAGGTGCGGCTTCTGGCCGGCAATGCGCTCCGCCACCACCACCCCTTCTTCCTCGGCCTTGTGCGCGAGCATCGGCCCGCGCACCACGTCGCCGATCGCCCAGACGTTCGGCAGGTTGGTGCGGCAGTCTTCGTCGACCTCGATGAAGCCGCGCTGATCGAGCTTCAAGCCAGCCCCGTAAGCATTCAGGCCCTCGGTATTGGGTACGCGGCCAATCGATACGATGAGCCGGTCGCACTCCAACGTTTTGCTTGAACTATCAAATGCAGAGTATTGAACCGTAACGGTTTTCTTCTTCTCAACTTTGGTGATTTTCACCCCAAGCTCGATCTTCAGCCCCTGCTTGGCGAACACCTTGCCCGCCTCTTTCGCGATGGCTTCGTCGGCGATGCCAAGGAACGCCGGCAAGGCCTCGAGAATCGTGACCTCGGCGCCCAGCCGGCGCCACACGCTGCCCATCTCCAGCCCGATGATGCCGGCACCGATCACCCCGAGCCGCTTGGGCACCGCATCCATGGCGAGCGCCCCGGTGTTGCTGAGGACGAGCTTCTCGTCGAACTCGACGCCGGGCAGCGCCCGCGGGTTCGAGCCGGTGGCGATGATGATGTTCTTGGCCTGGAGCGTCTCGCCGCCGACCTCCACTTCCGAGGAAGACTTGAGGCTGCCCCGCCCGGGGAAGAACGCGATCTTGTTCTTCTTGAAGAGATAGACGATGCCGTCGTTGTTCGACTTCACCACCTTGTCCTTGCGCTTCATCATCTGCGCGAGGTCGAGCTCCAGGCCCTTCACCTTCACGCCGTGCTCGGCGAAGTGGTGCCCGGCGTGCTCGAAGTTTTCCGAGGATTGCAGCAGCGCCTTGGACGGGATGCAGCCGACGTTGGTGCAGGTGCCGCCGAGCGCCGGTCTTCCGTCGGCGCCCTTCCACTCGTCGATGCAGGCCGTGCCGAGGCCGAGCTGCGCGGCGCGGATCGCGGCGATGTAGCCGCCCGGCCCGCCGCCGATCACCACCACGTCGAAGGACTTCATATCTCGAGGATCAGCCGCGCAGGATCTTCAAGAGCATCTTTAATAGAAACTAAAAACAAAACCGCTTCGCGGCCATCGATGATGCGGTGGTCGTACGAGAGCGCGAGGTAGTTCATCGGCCGCACCACGATCTGCCCGTTCTCCACCACCGCGCGCTCCTTGGTCGCGTGCACGCCGAGGATCGCGGACTGCGGCGGGTTGATGATGGGCGTCGAGAGCATCGAGCCGAACACCCCGCCGTTCGAGATGGAGAACGTGCCGCCGGTCAGCTCCTCGATCGCGAGCTTGCCGTCCTGCGCGCGCTTGCCGAAGTCGCCGATCTTCTTCTCGACCTCGGCGAAGCTCATGCGGTCGGCGTCGCGCAGGATCGGCACCACCAGGCCGCGCGGGCTGCCCACCGCCACGCCGATGTCGAAGTAGCCGTGGTAGACGATGTCGGTGCCGTCGATCGACGCGTTCACCAGCGGGAAGCGCTTCAGCGCGTGCACTGCCGCCTTGATGAAGAACGACATGAAGCCCAGGCGCACGCCATGCTCCTTCTCGAAGCGCTCCTGGTAGCGCTTGCGCATCTCGATCACCGGCGCCATGTTCACTTCGTTGAACGTGGTGAGGATCGCCGCGGTCGACTGCGACTGCACCAGGCGCTCGGCCACGCGCTGGCGCAGCCGCGACATCGGCACGCGCTGCTCGGGGCGGCCGCTGGTGAATCGCTCGATATTGACCGGCGGCGTGGGCTGCTGCAGCGGCGCACGCTGCGGAGCGGGCTTGGCCTCGAGAACGTCGCCCTTCGTCACGCGGCCGTCGCGGCCGGTGCCCTGGATCGATGCGGTGTCGATGCCCCTCTCCGCCGCAATCTTCTGCGCCGCCGGCATGACGGCGGGCGCGCTTTGGGGTTTTTCTTCGGTCTTTTTCGGCGCCGCCGGCGCGGCGGCCGCGGCGGCCTTGCCCTCGGTGTCGATCTGGGCGATCACGTCGCCCGAGCCGACCGACTCCTTGGCCTTCCTGAGGATCTTGACCAGCACGCCGTCCGCGGGAGACGGCAATTCGAGCACCACCTTGTCGGTCTCGATGTCGATCAGGTTCTCGTCGCGCGAGACCTTCTCGCCTTCCTTCTTGTGCCAGTCGAGCAGCGTCGCCTCGGCGACCGACTCGGACAGCTGCGGCACCTTCACTTCGATGATCGCCACTGCAACTCCCGTTTAGGTTTTTCCCCGGTGCCGGCTTAGCCTTTCCCGGGTTGTCGAAAAACCAGCGAGTAACTCGCCGGGCCTACTTCAATTTTCCGAGCGCCTGCTCTACAAGGGTCTTCTGCCTTTCGTTGTGCCGCGCCATGTAGCCGCCCGCAGGGGACGCCGATGCGGGGCGGCCGGCATAGTACAGCTTCTGGTCGTCGCGCATGTTCTCGCGGAAGTAGTGCGCGGTCTGGTACCAGGCACCCTGGTTCTGCGGCTCCTCCTGGCACCACACCACCTCGGTGGCGTTCGGGTAGCGCCGCATCTGCTCCTGGAACTGCTTGTGCGGGAACGGGTAGAGCTGCTCGACGCGGATAATCGCTGTATCGGCCTTTTGTAGCTCGGTTCTTTTGAAAACCAAGTCGTAATAGACCTTGCCGCAGCAGGCGATGATGCGCTTCACGCCCTTCTCGTCCACGCTCGTGGTGTCCGGAATGACCGTATAGAACTGGCCGTTGGCGAGGTCCTGGATCGACGAGGCCGCCTCCTTCTTGCGCAGCAGCGACTTCGGCGTCATCACGATGAGCGGCTTGCGGAACGGGCGCAGCATCTGCCGGCGCAGGAGATGGAAGATCTGCGCCGCGTTGCTCGGCACGCAGACCTGCATGTTGTGCTCCGCGCAGAGCTGCAGGTAGCGCTCGAGGCGCGCCGAGGAATGCTCGGGGCCCTGCCCTTCATAGCCGTGCGGCAGGAGCTGCACCAGGCCGCACACCCGGCCCCACTTGGTCTCGCCGGAGCTGATGAACTGGTCCATCACCACCTGCGCGCCGTTCGCGAAGTCGCCGAACTGCGCCTCCCAGATGACGAGCGCGTTCGGCTCGGCGGTGGAGAAGCCGTACTCGAAGCCGAGCACCGCCTCCTCCGACAGCACCGAGTCGATCACCACGAAGTCGCCCTGGTCCTTGCCGATGTTCTGCAGCGGGATGTAGCTGCCCTGGTCCCAGCGCTCGCGGCTCTGGTCGTGCAGCACGGCGTGGCGGTGCGCGAAGGTGCCGCGCCCGGAGTCCTGGCCGGACAGGCGCACGTCGTAGCCGTTCGAAAGCAGCGACGCGTAGGCGAGCGTCTCGGCCATGCCCCAGTCGACCGGCTGCTTGCCGGCCGCCATCTGCTTGCGCGCCTCGATGACGCGCGCCACCGTCGGGTGCAGCGCGAAGCCCTCCGGGACCGAAGTTACGCGGTCGGCAAGGCGCCGTAATTCTTCCAGGGGAACATTCGTATCCGCTGCGTCGGTCCACTTGGAGCCGAGGAACGGCGCCCAGTCGACCGCGAACTTGGACTTGAAGTTGGACAGCACCGGGCTCACCGACTGCTGCCCGGCGTCCAGCGTGTCGCGGTACTGCTTGATCAGCCGCTCCGGCTCGCCCTCCTCGATCACCTTCTGCACCACCAGCCTGTCGGCGTACAGCTTGCGCGTGCCCGGGTGCTGGGCGATCTTCTTGTACATGAGCGGCTGCGTGACCGCCGGCTCGTCCTGCTCGTTGTGGCCGAGCTTGCGGAAGCACACGACGTCGATCACCACGTCCTTGTGGAAGGTCTGGCGGAAGTCGAGCGCGAGGCGCGTCACGAACAGCACGGCCTCCGGGTCGTCGCCGTTCACGTGGAAGATCGGCGCCTCGACCATCTTCGCCACGTCGGTGCAGTAGATCGTCGAGCGCGCGTCGCGCGGATCGGAGGTGGTGAAGCCGATCTGGTTGTTCACGATCAGGTGCACCGTGCCGCCGGTGCCGTAGCCGCGCGTGCCCGACAGGTTCAGCGTCTCCATCACCACGCCCTGGCCGGCGAACGCCGCGTCGCCGTGCACGAGGATCGGCAGCACCTGGTCGCCGGTCTTGTCCTCGCGCCGGCGCTGGCGCGCGCGCACCGAGCCCTCCACCACCGGGTTGACGATCTCCAGGTGCGAAGGGTTGAAGGCGAGCGACAGGTGCACCGGCCCGCCCGCGGTGGTGATGTCGGACGAGAAGCCGTTGTGGTACTTCACGTCGCCGGAGGGCAGCTCGTGCGCGTGCTTGCCCTCGAACTCCTCGAACAGGTCCTTCGGCATCTTGCCCAGCACGTTCACCAGCACGTTCAGGCGCCCGCGGTGCGCCATGCCGATCACGATCTCCTGCACGCCGTTCGCGCCGGCGCGCTGGATCAGCTCGTCGATCGAAGGAATGAGGCTCTCGCCGCCTTCGAGCGAGAAGCGCTTCTGCCCCACGTACCTGGTGTGGAGGTAGCGCTCCAGGTGCTCGGCCTCGGTGAGCTTCTGCAGCAGGCGCTTCTGCTCCGCCGGCGAGACCTTGGGCGCGGCGCGCACCGGCTCGATGCGCTCCTGGATCCACTGGCGCTGCGCGCGGTCGGAGATGAACATGTACTCGAAGCCGATGTTGCGGCAATACGTGTCTCTTAATGCCTGAATGAGAACCCTTAAGGAAACACGCTCCAGGCCCACGAACGAGCCGGCGTTCACCACCTGGTCTAGGTCGGCTTCCTTGAGGTCGTAATAAGCGGGCTCGAGCTCCGGAATGCTGGGCCGCTGCATGCGCTTGAGCGGATCGACCGTGGCCCAGCGCGAGCCGGCGATGCGGTAGGCGGTGACCAGCAGCAGCGCGGCGACCTGCAGCCGCTCGGGCGCGACCGGCTCGGTCGCGATGGTCCTCGCGCCGGTGAATTCGCCGCGCTTCGCCCTCTGCACGAAGGACTCGACCACCGGCGCGTGCGCCACGTCCTTCCCGTTGCCGCCCGGCAGGTCCTGCATGCGATCGAAGTAGTCGCGCCACTCTTCCGGGATCGACTGCGGATTCGACAGGTAGCGCTCGTACAGGTCCTCGATGAACGGCGCGTTGCCGCCGAACAGGTACGAGTTATTCAGAAACTCTTTGAGCATGACCTTATCTCTTGTCGAGCGGCTTGAACTCCCGCTTGGTGGCCCCCTTGTAGAGCTGGCGCGGCCGGCCGATCTTGTATTCCGGGTCGGTGATCATCTCCTGCCACTGCGCGATCCAGCCGATGGTGCGCGCGAGCGAGAAGATGCAGGTGAACATCGCCACCGGGATGCCGAGCGCGCGCTGCACGATCCCGGAATAGAAGTCCACGTT
>DASVFV010000030.1:0-12953 GCA_036379875.1 Burkholderiales bacterium
CATGCGGAAGCGCTCCACGTCGACGAAGATCGCCGCGGCGAAGCGCTTCTCGCGCCGCGCCGCGTTGAGCGCCTGCTGCATGCGGTCGGTGAACAGGCTGCGGTTCGGCAGGTCGGTGAGCGAGTCGTGGTAGGCGAGGTAATCCATGCGCGCCTTCTGCGCGAGGTGGCGCAGCGCGAAGGCGATGTCGCCCGCCAGCTCGTGCAGCAGGCGCATCTCCTCCTCGTCGAAGAAATCGCGCTGGCGCGCGTAGAGCAGCAGGATGCCGGTGCTCTCGCCCGCGGTGAGCAGCGGCAGCGCCACGAACGAGCCGCTTTGCGCGTCGTTCCATACCAGCGAGCGCGTGCCGAGCTTGAGGCGCGCGATGTCGCGCTCGGCGCTGCCTTCGCCGGCCGCCGCGACCTGCTGCATCGCGTGCGTGAGCGGATCGGTGAGGCCGATCGCGGCGAGGCGGAAGCCGCCCTTCTCCACCGCGATGCGGCACGCCTCATCGAGCAGCGCCTGGCGGTCGTTCGCGCGCACGATCAGCGCGTTCACCGCGCTCAGCACCTCGAGCGTGCGGTTCAGCCGCTCGATGCGGCGCTGCTGCGCCTCCAGCGCGCCGGTCTTCTCGAGCAGCTGGTCGACCACCACGCGCAGGTGGCCCTGGTCGAGGTCGCCGCCGATCTGCGCCGGCGCCTCGTGCCGCGAGGCGAGCACCGCCTCGACCGCGTGCAGGATCTCGGCGTTCTCGGCGGGCTTGAGCAGCACGCGCGCCACGCCGTGCGCCTGCGCGAGGGCCTGCGCGTCCTGCCCGCCGAAGTACGCGGTGTAGAACATGAGCGCCGCGCCCGCGGTGGCGGGCTCGGCTTTCAGCCGGCGCGCCAGCTCGTAGCCGTCCATCATCGGCATCAGCACGTCGGAGATCACCAGCTCGGGGCGCGTGTCCTGCGCGCGCGCCAGCGCCTCGCGCCCGTCGGCCGCGCGCACCACCTCGTGCCCCGCGCTTTCGAGCAGGGCGGCGAGCGCCTCGCGGTTGGCGCGGTTGTCGTCGGCGACCAGGATCACGGCCATCGTGGAATGGACAATCATCGCGCAACCTCGTGCCCGCGCCTGCCGCTGCGCGCGAACTATTTCGTAGCAAATTCCGCAAAACCGTGTCGCGCGCCGGCGACGTTGAAAAAATTGCACCTGTAGCCGTTTAGGCGACACGGCTACAATGCGCGCATGGGAGGCAGCGCGGCATTCAGAGGCTTCGCGGATTTCTATCCGTTCTATCTGTCGCAGCACGCCGACAGAACGTGCCGCCGCCTGCATTTCGTCGGCACCTCGCTCGGGCTCGCTGCCGTCCTGCACGCCTTCTCCACGCTGAACTTCTGGTGGCTGCTCGCCGGCCTCGCAGCCGGCTACGCGTTCGCCTGGGTGGGACACTTCTTCTTCGAGAAGAACCGGCCCGCCACTTTCACGCATCCCTTCTACAGCTTCCTGGGTGACTGGGTGATGTGGAAGGACATGCTGAGCGGAAGGATCCGCTTCTGAACGGCCAGGCGAGCCCGTTCGCGTTCTGGACCTCGGCGGCGCCGTGGCTCGCGCTGCTCGCGTTCGCGCTCGCTTTCGCGCTGCTGCACGCGCGCCCGCACGAGCGCGCCACCTTCCTCAACACGCTGTGGCTGTTCCTGGTCGGCCTGGCCGGCGAGGCGGCGGCCTCGGTGGTGTGGTCGCTCAACTTCCCGGACGCGGCGGCGACCGTGCACGCGATCTCCCGCTTCATCGCGTCGATCGCGCTGATCCGCCTCGGCGGCTTCGCCGCGTTCCGCCTGCTCCTGCCGCTCGCCGGCAGCCGCCCGCCGCGCATCGTCGAGGACCTGGCGATCGTCGGCGTGTACGTGATCTACGGCTTTGCGCAGCTGCGCGGCGCCGGACTCGACCTGTCCAGCATCGTCACCACCTCCGCGATCCTCACCGCGGTGCTGGCCTTCGCCATGCAGGACACGCTCGGCAACGTGCTGGCCGGCGTCGCGGTGCAGCTCGACAACTCGGTGCGCATCGGCGACTGGATCCGCGTCGACTCGGTGGCCGGGCGGGTGCGCGACATCCGCTGGCGCTCCACGCTGATCGAGACGCGCAACTGGGAGACCGTGGTCGTGCCGAACAGCATGCTGATGAAGGCGCGCGTCGAGATCCTCGGCCAGCGCGACGGCGCGCCGCTGCAGTGGCGGCGCATCCTCGATTTCATGGTCGACCCCGGCGTGCCGCCGGCGCGCGTCATGGCCATCGTCGACGACGAGATGCGCGAGCTGTCGATCCCGAACGTCGCGCGCACGCCGGCGCCGAGCTGCGTGCTCAAGGCGTTCGACGAAGGCAACCTGTGCTACCAGCTGCGCTACTTCCTCACCGACATCCAGGAAGACGACCTCACCGACTCGATGGTGCGCGTGCATCTGTTCGCCTCGCTGCAGCGCGCCGGCATCCGCGTCGCCGAGCCGCAGCGCACCACGCACGCCATTACCCGCGACCAGGCACATGCCGAGACGGTGCGCCGCCGCGAGCTGACGCGCAGGCTGGAAGCGCTCGGCACCGTGCCGGCGTTCGCCGCGCTCACCGAGGAGGACCGCGCCGACATCGCCGAGCGGCTGCAGTACGCGCCGTTCGCGCGCGGCGACGTGATCACCAAGCAGGGCAACAAGGCGCACTGGCTCTACATCCTCGCCTTCGGCGAGGCCGAGGTGCACTACGAGCCCGCCGGCGGCGCCTCGCAGGTCATCGGCACGCTGCAGGCCGGGCAGTTCTTCGGCGAGATGGCGCTCATTACCGGCGACGCGCGCGCCGCGACCGTGGTGGCGAAGACCGACGTCGAGTGCTACCGCCTCGACCGCGCCTCGTTCCAGGAGCTGGTGGTCGGCAAGCCGCAGATCGCCGAGGAGATCAAGCGCGTGATGGGCGGCCGGCGCGGCGACCTCGAGACCGCGCGGCAGGCGTTCACCGCGGCGCCGGCGGTGGCCGAGGCCGAGCCGCGCCTCGTCAACCGCCTGCGCCGCCTGTTCGGCATCCGCCCATAGCCTAGGCGGCGAGGAACTGGTCTTCGGAGAGCGCCATCACGGCGCTCGCGCCGTTGATTACGGTGTTGCGCAGCGCGGGGGCCTCGACGAGGACGTGGTCGGCGTAGAAGCGCACCGTAGCCAACTTCGCCGAATAGAACTCCTGGTCCTGCGCCAGCTTCTTCTGCGCCGCCAGCGCGGCGCGCGCCATCTGCCAGCCGCCGGCGACGATGCCCATCAGCTTGAGGAACGGCACGGCGTTGGCGAACTGGGCGCGCGGGTCCTTGGCGGCGACGATGAAATCGACGCACTCCTCCACCGCCCTGACGCCGTCGGCGAGCGCCTTGCGGATCTCGGGCTGATTCGACAGCAGCGCATCCAGCTTCCGGACCTCGGCGATCCAGGCCTTCGCCGTCGCCCCGCCCTCGCGCGCGATCTTGCGCCCCACCAGGTCCAGGGCCTGGATGCCGGTGGTGCCTTCGTAGATGGTGGTGATGCGCGCGTCGCGCAGGTGCTGGGCGGCGCCGGTCTCCTCGATGAAGCCCATGCCGCCGTGCACCTGCACGCCGAGCGAGGCAACGTCGATGCCGGTCTCGGTGCACCAGCCTTTCACCACCGGGATCATCAGGTCGACGAACGCCTGGTGCATCCTGCTCTGCGTCTTGGCCGCAAAATCCATTGCCGCGGCGGTCGTGTACGCCAGCGCGCGCATGGCCTCGGTCTGCGACTTCATCAGCATCAGCATGCGGCGCACGTCGGGGTGGCGGATGATCGGCACCGTGCCGCCGCCGCCCGCCAGGTCGCGCCCCTGCAGCCGGTCTTTCGCATAAGCCACCGCGCGCTGGAACGCGCGCTCGGCGATGGCCACGCCCTGCAGCCCGACGCTGAAGCGCGCCGCGTTCATCATGATGAACATGTAGGAGAGGCCCTTGTTCTCCTCGCCCACGAGGTAGCCGACGGCGTCCTCGTAGACCATCACCGCGGTCGGGCTGGCGTGGATGCCGAGCTTGTGCTCGAGCGATGCGCACTTCGCGCTGTTGCGCTTGCCGTCCGGCAGGAACTTCGGCACCACGAAAAGGGAAATGCCTTTGACGCCCTCGGGCGCTTCGGGGGTGCGGGCCAGAACCAGATGCACGATGTTCTCGGCGAGGTCGTGCTCGCCGTAGGTGATGAAGATCTTCTGCCCGGAGACCAGGTAGTGGTCGCCGGCCTTCTTCGCCCGGGTTTTCACCAAAGCCAGGTCTGAACCGGCCTGGGGCTCGGTCAGGTTCATGGTGCCGGTCCACGTCCCCACCGTCATCTTGCCGAGGTAGGTCTCCTTCAGCTCCTCGGAGCCGACCAGCTCGAGGGCGTGGATCGCCCCCTGGGTGAGCAGGGGGCATAGGGAGAAGGACATGTTCGAGGAGGTCAGCATCTCCTCCACCGCCGTGGCGACGAGCTTCGGCAGGCCCTGCCCGCCGTGCTCGGGTCCGAAGGGCAGCGCGCCCCAGCCGCCTTCTACATATTGACGGTAGGCCTGCTTGAAACCCTTCGGGGTGGTGACCGCACCGTCCTTCCAGATGGAGCCTTCTCGGTCACCAGAATAGTTAATAGGGTCAAGGACTTCAGAAGCGAACTTCGAGGCTTGCTCGAGGATTGCGTCGACCGTGTCCGGAGTCGCGTCCTGGTACCCCGGGAGCTTCGCCACCTCCCCCAGCCCCGCCAGTTCATTCAGGACGAACCGCATGTCCTTCAGGGGGGCCTGGTAGCTCATTTCTTTAGCTCCTCCACTAACGAGGGAACGAGCTGGAAAAGGTCGCCGACCAGCCCGAAGTCGGCGACCTGAAAGATCGGCGCCTCCTCGTCCTTGTTGATGGCGACGATCACCCGGCTGTCCTTCATGCCGGCGAGGTGCTGGATCGCGCCGGAGATGCCCACCGCCACGTAGAGGTCCGGCGCCACGATCTTGCCGGTCTGCCCCACCTGCCAGTCGTTCGGCACGAAGCCCGCGTCCACCGCGGCGCGCGAGGCGCCCATCGCGGCGCCCAGCTTGTCGGCGAGCGGCTCGAGCACCTTGGTGAAGTTCTCGCCCGAGCCCATGCCGCGCCCGCCGGAGACGATGATCTTGGCCGCGGTGAGCTCCGGGCGCTCCGACTTGGATACTTCGCGGCCCACGAAGGCGGAAAGGCCTGTGTCGGCCGGCGCCGCGACGTTTTCGACGGGTGCTGAATTTCCCAACGCAACGGCATCAAACGCCGTCGTGCGGACGGTGATGACCTTGATCGGATCCTTCGACTTCACCGTGGCGAGCGCGTTGCCCGCATAGATCGGGCGCACGAAGGTGTCGGCGCTCTCGACGCCGGAGATGTCCGAGATCTGCTGCACGTCGAGCAGCGCGGCCGCGCGCGGCATCACGTTCTTGCCATTCGAGGTAGCCGGCGCAAGCACGTGCGAATAGTTCTTTGCCAGCGATACGACCAGCGCGGCGACGTTCTCGGCCAGGAATTCGCCGAGGTGCGGCGCATCCGCCAGCAGCACTTTCTTGACGCCTGCGATCTGGCCAGCGGCCTTGGCCGCCTCCCCGGCCTGGTGCCCGGCCACCAGGACGTGGATGTCCGAGCCGACCTTCTGCGCCGCGGCCACGGTATTGAGCGTGGCCTTCTTGATCGTCTTGTTGTCGTGCTCCGCAACGACGAGAACCGCCATCAGATGACTTTCGCCTCGTTGCGCAGCTTTTCGACCAGGGCTTTCACGTCGGGCACCTTCACGCCCGCCTTGCGCTTCCCGGGTTCTACGACCTTCAAAGTAGTCAATCTCGGGGAAACATCGACACCAAGCGCCTCGGGCTTGAGCATCTCGAGCTGCTTCTTCTTGGCCTTCATGATGTTCGGCAGCGTGACGTAGCGCGGCTCGTTGAGGCGCAGGTCGGTGGTCACCACGGCCGGGAGCTTGATGGAGACCGTCTCCAGGCCGCCGTCCACCTCGCGCGTCACCTGCGCCTTATCGCCCTCGACCTTGAGTTTCGAGGCGAAGGTGGCCTGCGGCCAGCCGAGCAGCGCGGCGAGCATCTGCCCGGTCTGGTTCGAATCGTCGTCGATGGCCTGCTTGCCCATGATGACGAGCTTCGGCTGTTCCTTCTCGACCACCTTCTTGAGCAGCTTCGCCACCGCCAAGGGTTGCAATTCAACAGAGGATTCAACCAAGATGGCGCGATCGGCGCCGATCGCGAGCGCGGTGCGCAGCGTCTCCTGGGAGGCGGTGGCGCCGCACGAAACCACGACGATCTCCGTGGCCGCGCCGGCCTCCTTGAGCCGCACGGCCTCCTCGACCGCGATCTCGTCGAACGGGTTCATCGACATCTTGACGTTCGCGGTCTCGACGCCCGTGCCGTCGGCCTTCACTCTCACCTTGACGTTGAAATCGACGACGCGCTTGATGGCTACGAGGACTTTCATAGGAATCGGAAATTATAATAAACCCACCCCATGAGCGACCTTTCCCAGCTGCGAATCGAATCCCTGCGCGGGCGTGTTTCAAACGAGGAGTGGCGGGTGCGCGTCGACCTCGCCGCCTGCTACCGGCTCGTGCACCACTACGGCATGGACGACCTGGTCTACAACCACATCTCGGCGCGCGTGCCCGGCGAGGAAGGCCGCTTCCTCATCAACGCCTACGGCATGATGTACGACGAAATCACCGCCTCGAGCCTGGTGAAGATCGATTTCGAGGGCAACGTGGTGCAGGACTCCGGGACCGGCTACGGCATCAACCAGGCCGGCTTCGTCATCCACAGCGCGGTGCACAAGGGCCGGCCCGACGTCGGCTGCGTGATCCACACGCACTCGATCGCCGGCATGGCGGTCTCGGCCCTCGACTGCGGCCTGCTGCCGATCACCCAGACCGCGATGTACTTCGACGGCGTCGGCATGCACGAGTACGAGAGCGTGGCGATCGACCTCGACGAGCAACAGCGCCTGGTGCGCGACCTTGGCAGCTACAAGGCCATGATCCTGCGCAACCACGGCCTGCTCGCGGTCGGCCCGAGCGTGTCGGAGGCGTTCACGAACCTGTTCTGGCTCGAGCGCGCGTGCAAGGCGCAGGTAGCAGCGATGGCGTGCAACGCCAGGCTGGTGACACCTTCCCAGGAGGTTATCCAGAAGACCGCGCACCTCTACAAGCCGGAAACGCGCCGGCGCTGGGGACCCCTCGAGTGGCCGGCGCTCCTGCGCCTCGCCGACCGGAAGCTGCCCGGCTTCCGCGATTGAAGCCCCTCGAAGGTAAAGTCGTCGTGGTGACCGGCGCCGGGGGCGGCATCGGCCGCGATTTCGCGCTCGCCATGGCCGCGGCCGGCGCCAAGGTGCTGGTCAACGACATCGGCACCTCGGTCAAAGGCGAAGGCAAGGACGCCGGCCCGGCCCAGAAAGTTGCCGATGAGATCGGCAAGAACGCCGTAGCCAATACCGACAGCGTCGCCGACTGGGAGTCGGCGAACCGGATCATTTCTTCCGCCGTGGAAACCTTCGGGCGCATCGACGCCGTCGTCAACAACGCCGGCATCCTGCGCGACCGCTTCTTCTTCAACATGTCGGTCGAGGAGTGGCGCGCGGTGATCGACGTGCACCTGAACGGCTCGTTCTACGTCGCGCGCGCCGCAGCGCCGTACTTCAAGTCGCAGAATTCCGGCTGCTACGTGCACATGACCTCGACCTCGGGGCTGGTCGGCAACCTGGGCCAGGCGAACTACTCCGCGGCCAAGCTCGGCATTGCGGCGCTCTCCAAGTCCATCGCGCTCGACATGGCGCGCTACAACGTGCGCTCGAACTGCATCGCGCCGTTCGCCTGGAGCCGCATGATCGGCTCGATTCCCACCGAGACGGACGACCAGAAGGCGCGCGTGGAGAAGCTGAAGTCGATGGAGACGGCCAAGATCGCGCCCCTGGCGGTTTTTCTCGTCAGCGAGGAAGCGAAGGACGTTTCCGGGCAGATATTCGCAGTGCGGGCGAACGAGATCTTCCTCATGTCGCAAAGCCGCCCGCTGCGCTCGGTGCACCGCGCGGAAGGCTGGACGCCGGAAACCATCGCCTCGCAGGCGATCCCCGCGCTGCGCGCGAATTTCTACCCGCTCGAGCGCTCGCAGGACGTGTTCTCGTGGGACCCGCTGTGAAGGTTCTGCTCACCGACGCGATCGCGCCGGCCGGGGAAGAAATTCTTTCCAGAACAGGAACCGTCGTTCGCGCGCCGGACAGCGCGCCGGCGACCATCCGGCGCCTGGCCGCCGACGTCGACGGCATCCTGATCCGCAGCAAGCTGCCGGACGACATCTTCGAAGCGGCGCCGCGCGTGCGCGCGGTCGCCATCCACGGCAGCGGCACCGATCTCGTGCCGATCGAGAGCGCCACGGCGCGCGGCGTCATGGTGTCCAACCTGCCGGGAATCAACGCGCAGTCGGTAGCCGAATACTGCGCGATGGCGATGCTGATGCTCGCGCGCAACATTCTTTCGATCGTCGAGTCGCTGAAGAACGACCCTTGGGACGATGCGCGGCGCCGCGGCGCCAGCGCCCACGAGATCGCCGGCATGACGCTCGGCATCGTCGGCGTGGGCGCGATCGGCGGGCGCCTCGCGAGAATCGCGCGTAATGGCTTCGGCATGAAAGTGCTCGGCCATCAGCGCCGCCTCGACCGCTTGCCGGCCGAGGCTGAGCCTTCTTCGTTGGAGAATCTGCTGCGTGAATCCGACTTCGTCGTGCTCGCCTGCCCGCTCAACAGCGATACGAAGTATCTGATCAACCCGAAAACCCTCTCCTGGATGAAAAGCACGGCCTGGCTGATCAACGTCGGGCGCGGGCCGGTGGTCCAGGAAGAGGCGCTGCTCGCCGCGCTGCGCGAGAAGCGCATCGCCGGCGCGATGCTCGATGTCTACGAGCACTACCGCCTCGAGCCCGGCCATCCGCTGCGCGCGCTGGACAATGTCATCCTCACGCCGCACCTCGCCGCGGTCACGCAGGAGTCGCGGGCGCGCGCGAGCGTCGCGGCAGCGGACGAGATGCTGCGCATGCTGCGCGGCGAGCGGCCGCGCAACCTGGTGAACCCCGAGGTCCTGGCATGAGCAAGATCAAGAGCGACCTCGGCTGGTCGACGCGCGAGCGCATCGTGGTGCGCGGCAAGGACCTGCCCGGCGAGATCCTCGGCCACCTGAATCTCGGCGACATGGCGTTCCTCGAGCTGATGGGCCGCGTTCCCAATCCCCGGGAGTCGAAGCTTTTCAACGCCATGGTGGTGACGCTGGTCGAGCACGGCATCACGCCGAGCGCGCTGGCCGCCCGCCTCACCTATCTCGGCGCGCCTGAAGCGATGCAGGCGGCGGTTGCCGCCGGGCTTTCCGGGCTCGGCAGCGTATTCGTGGGCTCGATGGAAGGCGTGGCGCGCATGCTTTCGGAGAACGCGGACGTCGACCAGATGAAGCGCGTGCCCGGCCTCGGCCACCCGCTGCACAAGCCGGTGGATCCGCGCAGCGCGCGCCTGTTCGAGATCGCGCGCGAGACCGGCTTCTACGGCAGGTACTGCGAGCGCATGGAAGCGATCGGCCGCAAGCGCAACCTCGTGGTCAACGCCACCGGCGCGATCGGCGCGCTCGCCTGCGAGCTCGGCCTCGACTGGCGCGCGGTGAAAGGGCTCGGCGTGATGGCGCGCGCCATCGGGCTGGTCGGCCACCTGCTGGAGGAAGCACGCCAGCCGATGGCCGAGGAAATCTGGCACCAGGTCGAAGAGCAGGCAACCCGGCACATTCCCAAGACATGAACCTCGGACGCGAAAACTTCCCCGAGCTGCGCGACGCGGTGCGCCAGCTCTGCAGCCAGTTCGACTCGGCCTACTGGCAGAAGATCGACGAGCAGCGCGCCTACCCGGAGAAGTTTGTCGAGGCGCTGACCAAGGCCGGCTGGATGTCCGCGCTGATCCCCGAAGAGTACGGCGGCTCGGGCCTGTCGCTCACCGAGGCGACCGTGATCATGGAAGAGATCACGCGCTCCGGGGGCAACGCCGGCTGCTGCCACGGCCAGATGTACAACATGAATACGCTGCTGCGGAACGGCTCGCCGGAGCAGAAGAAGCGCTACCTGCCGCGCATCGCGAAAGGGGAGCTGCGGCTGCAATCGATGGGCGTCACCGAGCCGGGCGCCGGCACCGACACGACGAAGATCAAGACCGTCGCGAAGAGGCACGGCGACCGGTACGTGGTGAACGGGCAGAAAGTGTGGACCTCGCGCCTGCAGCACTCGGAGCTGATGATCCTGCTGGCGCGGACCACGCCGCTCACGGAGGTGAAGAAGAAGAGCGACGGCATGTCGATCTTCCTGGTCGAGACCAAGAGCAAGGGCCTCGACATGAAGCCGATCCGCAACATGGTGAACCACGAGACCAACCAGCTGTTCATCGACAACCTGGAGATCCCGGCGGAGAACCTGATCGGCGAAGAGGGCAAGGGGTTCCGTTACATCCTGGATGGTTTGAACGCAGAGCGCATCCTGATCGCCGCCGAATGCATCGGCGACGGCTACTGGTTCACCGAGAAATCGACCCGCTACTCCTCGGAGCGAGTGGTATTCGACCGCCCGATCGGGCAGAACCAGGGCATCCAGTTCCCGATCGCCGAGGCCTACATGCAGATCGAGGCGGCGAACCTGATGCGCTACAAAGCATCAGGTTTGTTTGATAAAAAACTTCCTTGCGGTGCGGAGGCGAATATGGCCAAGCACCTCGCCGCCAAGGCGTCGTGGGAAGCCGCCAACGTCTGCATCCAGACCCACGGCGGCTTCGGCTTCGCCGCCGAGTACGACGTGGAGCGCAAGTTCCGCGAGAACCGGCTCTATCTCGTCGCGCCGATCTCCACCAACCTGATCCTGTCGTACGTGGCCGAGCACGTGCTCGGCCTGCCGCGGTCTTTCTAGCTGGACGCGCGCTACCCGCACGCGGTCCGGGGCATCGGCCTGATGCTGCTGGCGACCTGCTGCTTCGGCTGCCTCGACACGTTGTCGAAGTACCTGGTCGCCTATTACCCGGCCGCGGCGCTGGTGTGGCTGCGCTACGTGCTGCAGACCGTGGTGATGCTGGCGATCTTCCTGCCGCGCATGGGCCTGCGCCTGGTGCGCACGACCTCGCCCGGGCTGCAGCTCGTGCGCGGCCTGATGCTGGTGGTGAGCAGCGTGGTGTTCGTGGTCGCGCTGCTCCACATGCAGATCGCCGAGGTGGCGAGCATCGTGTTCCTCGCGCCGATCATCGTCGCGCTGGCCGGCGGCCCGCTGCTCGGCGAGCGCGTCGCCGGTCGCACCTGGCTCGCGCTGGCCGGCGGCTTCACGGGCGTGCTGCTGATCATCCGGCCGGGCGGCGGTGCGTTCACGTGGTGGGCGCTGCTGCCGCTGGCGTGCGCCTTCCTGTTCGCGGGCTACCAGATCATGACCCGCAAGCTCGCCGGCCATGACGATCCGATCACCACCCTCTTCTATCCCGGCCTGGTCGCCTGCTTCGTCGTGCCGCCTGCGTTCCCGGGCGCGTTCACCGTGCCCACCGCGCCGCTGCATGCCGTCATGCTCGGCGTGATCGGGATCCTCGGCGCGGTGGGCCATTTCATGCTGATCCGCGCGCACGCCCTCGCGCCGGCCACGCTCCTCTCGCCCTTCGGCTACGCCCAGCTGGTCGTCGTCCTGACGCTCGGCTGGGTGGTGTTCGGCCAGCTTCCGGACGGCATCGCGCTTGCCGGCATCGCGCTCATCGCCGGCTCCGGCCTGGGACTGATCCTCGCCAGCCGGCGCTAGTCGAAGCCCAGGCCGGTGTCCGCGAGCATCTCTTCGGCGCGCGCCTGGAGCTTGGCGAGCGCGCGCTCCAGGATTTGGCGCTCCTCGGAGCTCAGCGCCTTCAGCACGTTCTCGTGGCGGCGCTGCGCGGCGCGCGCGATGGCGGCGTAAGCGCGCTCGCCTTTCGCGGTGAGCGCGAGCAGCATGCGCCGGCCGTGCCCGGGGTCCGGGCGGCGCCGCACGTAGCCCGCGGCGATCAGCCGTTCGACCGAGCGCCCGACCCATGCCTTGTCGGTCTGCAGCCACTGGCTGATCTGCATCGCGCTGATGCCGCGCCCGGCGTGCAGCGCGTCGATCACGCGCCATTCGGCAAGGCGTACCCCGAAGCGCCGCGGGTAGTAGCGCGACGCGGCGCGCGCCAGCGTGTTCGAGAGCACCAGCACGCGGTGCGAGAGTAGGCCGCGCAGCAGGCGCGGGTCCCCGGAACGCTCCATGGCGGCGATTGTAGCCGTTGACACAATGGTGTCATGACAACTAGTCTCGGGCGCATGCTCGAGCCGAAGAATTTGCTGGTGATCATGTCCGACGAGCACAACGCCCGCGCGCCGGCACAGACGCCGAATCTCGACCGCCTGGCGGCGCGCGGCACGCGCTATACGAGCGCCTACACCACCTCGCCCATCTGCGTGCCGGCGCGCGCCGCGTTCGCCACCGGCAAGTACCAGTACCAGATCGGCTACTGGGACAACGCCGACCCCTATGACGGCGCGGTGCCGAGCTGGCACCACCTGCTGCGCGAGCGCGGCCACCGCGTGGTTTCGATCGGCAAGCTGCACTTCCGCGGGCTGCCCGGGGATGATCACGGCTTCTCGGAGGAGCTGCTGCCGATGCACGTGGTGAACGGCATCGGCGACGTGAGGGGACTGGTCCGCCAGGACATACCGCGCCGCGAGGGCTACTACAAGCTCGCGAAGCTCGCCGGGCCGGGCGAGTCGCCCTACACGCGATACGACCGCGACATCGCGGCGCGGGCGCAGGCCTGGTTGCGTGAGGAAGCGCCGCGGCATCGCGAGCGGCCGTGGGCATTGTTCGTGTCCTTTGTCTGCCCCCATTTCCCGCTCATCGCGCCGCCCGAGTTCTACGGCCGATATACCGTCGAGCGCATC
>DASVFV010000031.1:0-2250 GCA_036379875.1 Burkholderiales bacterium
CGGTCGAGGCTCGGCTGCAGCTCCACCGCACGGCTCAGGCGCGCGATGGCGTCCTCGTGCCGGCCCGCCCTTTGCAGGACGAAG
Organism: Burkholderiales bacterium; assembly: GCA_036379875.1. Lineage (GTDB taxonomy): Bacteria > Pseudomonadota > Gammaproteobacteria > Burkholderiales > SG8-39 > SCGC-AG-212-J23. The sequence continues at coordinate 85 of DASVFV010000031.1, forward strand.
CCGAGGTTGAACTGCGTGGCGGGGTCGTGCGGCGAGAGCGCGGCGGCGCGCTCGAGCACCGCGAGCGCATCTTTCGTGCGTCCCTGCTCGGCGTACAGGAAGCCGGCGATGCTCAAGGCGCGATGATGGGCCGGCTCGCGCTCGAGCAGCGCCTCCAGCGCCTGCAGCGCGCGCGCGTTCTGCTTGAAAAAGATGCAGCACTGCGCGAAGAAAAAGAGCGGCCGGGCGTTCACTCGGGCCCGAGCAGCCGCCACTCGTGGCTGCACTTGCGGCAGCGCACCTGGGAGCCGCTCAGCACCCGGAAGCGCGCGTAGGCGCCGCAGCCGGCGCAGGTGGCGTGCTCGCCGAAGGTCTCGGCCTCGACCAGGATCTTGTGGTAGCGCATCAGCGCGTAGAAGCCGACCGCGATCGCGCCGAGCACGAAGGACAGGTAGAGCAGCAGGCGCCCGAGCGAGCCGTGGAAGGACAGCTCCTCCATGCAGGCCGCGATCGCCACCATGCAGAAGAACGCGCTGACGAACCAGGCGTGGGCCTCGATCAGCCGCCGCTCGTACCAGCGCGAAAAGCCGAGGCGGCCGATGCTGTCGACGGGTTCCACCGGATGATTATCCTCGCAGCGCCGGCTCGGTCATAGGCCCGAGGCCGCAAGCTTCGTGCCGCGGCACAAAACCGTTAAGCTTACGGCCATGCCGGCCGTCGTCGACCTGCGCTCCGACACCGTCACCCGCCCGTCGCCGGCCATGCGCAAGGCCATGCACGAGGCCGAGCTCGGCGACGACGTGTTCGGCGACGACCCGACCGTCAACCGCCTGCAGGCGCGCGCCGCCGAGATATTCGGCTTCGAGGCCGCGCTGCTCTTCCCGACCGGCACGCAGTCCAACCTCGCCGCGCTCATGACGCATTGCCAGCGCGGCGACGAGGTGATCCTCGGCTCGGAGGCGCACAGCTACCGTTACGAAGGCGGCGGGCTGAGCGTGCTCGGCTCGATCCACCCGCAAGTGGTACCGAATCGCGCCGATGGAACATTGGACTTGAGCGAAGCGGAAGCCCAGGTCAAGCCCGACGATCCTCACTTTCCGCGCACGCGCCTCCTCGCGCTGGAGAACACGATCACCGGCAGGGTTCTTCCAAGAAAGTACCTGGAGGACGCCATCGCGCTTGCGCGGCGAAAGGATCTCGCCATCCACCTCGACGGCGCGCGCATCTTCAACGCCGCCGTGCAGCTGAAGACCGCCGTGAAGGAGCTGTGTGCCGGGTTCGATTCCGTTTCGTCCTGCCTCTCCAAGGGTCTGGGCGCCCCGGCCGGCACGGTTCTGCTGGGTAGCAATGAATTTATTCAAAAAGCCAGGCGGGCGCGAAAGATCCTGGGCGGCGGGATGCGGCAATCGGGCGTGATCGCGGCCGCCGGCCTCTATGCGCTGGAGCACAACGTCGAGCGCCTCGCCGAAGACCACCGCAACGCGGAGGAGCTCGCCAAGGGCTTGCGCGAGCTCGGCATCGAGGTGCAGCTCAATACCAACATGGTGCTGGCGAAGGTCGCGCCGGAGCAGGCGGCCCGCCTGGGCGAGCATCTGAAGAAGCAGGACATCCTGGTCCTGCCGCGCTCGCCGATGCGGCTGGTCACGCACCTCGACGTCGATGCCGCGGGCATCGAGCGCGCGCTCGCGGCGTTCAGGACGTTCTTCGGAGGGAAAGCAGCCCGGCCAGCGCAAGCCCGCTAAAGGCCGCGCCGGCGTAGAAGGTCCAGGCCGCGCCGTAGGCATCCCATAGCGCTCCCGCCACCAGGCTCGCGGCAAGCATGGCGAGGCCCGATACCAGGTGGAACACGCCGAATGCGGTGCCGCGCAGCCTTTCGGGCGCGGCATCGGCCACCATGGCCGACAGCAGGCCCTGCGTCATTCCCATGTGCAGCCCCCAAAGCACCAGTGCGGTGAAGAACACCGCGAGCGAGCCGGATTGCGCGAGCAGCAGGTCCGCGGCGATCAGCGCGGCGAGGCCCCATGCCAGCAGCGCCTTGCGGTGGCCGCGGTCCGCGGCCAGGCCGGCCGGGTAGGCGACCGCGGTGTAGACCACGTTCAGGACCACCAGCACGAGCGGCACGAACGCAAGCGCGACGCCGAGACCCTGGGCGCGGATGACCAGGAAGGCCTCCGAGAAGCGCGCGAG
>DASVFV010000032.1:0-15276 GCA_036379875.1 Burkholderiales bacterium
GTTCCCGCGCGAGGCGCTGGCCGCCTAGCGGTGCGGATCTACGGGATCGACTTCACCTGCGCGCCGCGCAAGGCGAAGCCGATCACCGTGGCGTCCGGAGTCCTGAAGAGAAACGCGCTCGAGGTGCTCGAGATCGAGCGCCTCGAGAGCTTCGCCGCCTTCGAAGCCTTCCTCGCCCGCCCCGGGCCCTGGATCGGCGGCTTCGACTTCCCGTTCAGCCTGCCGCGCGAGCTGGTGCGCGACCTGCGCTGGCCCGCCGAATGGCCTGAGCTGGTCGCGCATTGCGCGCGCATGTCCAGGCTCGAGCTTCGCGCGGCGCTCGACGCGTACCGGAATTCCCGGGAACCGGGAAAGAAATATGCGCATCGCGCCACCGACCTGCCGGCGGGCTCGTCGAGTCCCATGAAGCTGGTCAATCCGCCCGTCGCACTGATGTTCCACGAAGGGGCGCGGCGCCTCGCCGCTTCGGATGCGGATCTGCCGGGTTTATTGCGTAGAAACTCTTCCAGGATCGCGCTCGAGGCCTATCCGGGCCTGCTCGCGCGCAAGCAGCTCGGCCTGCGCGCTTCCTACAAGAGCGATACGCGCAGCGAGCGCACACCGGCGCGCACGCTGGTGCGGCGGAGCATCCTCAAGGCTTTGACCGCAGGTCGCCCGCTCGGTATCACGGTCGTGATGAAGCCCGTTCTGAAAAAACACCTGCTAGCCGACGGCACCGGAGACCTTCTCGATGCAGTGATTTGCGCGACGCAGGCGGCCTGGGCATGGACGCGGCGGCGCTCCAACTACGGCCTGCCGGCCGACGCGCCGCCCGGAGAAGGCTGGATCCTTACGGCTTAGGCATGGGCACCAGCTCGTAGCCCCGGGACTCCATGCAGAACTGCGCCAGGCGCTGCTCGTCGGCGAGCTGGTAGCCGTACGGGTCGACCATCGAGCCGCTCGGCCAGACGAAGAAGCCGCGCCCGGTCGCGTCGCGCGCGAACACCGGACCCATCATGCTCTGGTACTGCCAGGAGCGGTAGCTCGCCTCGCGCCACGCGAGGCTGCGGCATTCCTGCTCGTCGGCGCGCAGCTGCTCGGGCGTCGCGTCGGCGCGCTGCCATTGCATCGGCGTGCAGCCGGCGAGCAGGAGCGCGATCAGGACGAGGCGGCGCACGGTGTTTTGACTGCGCGCGATACGAGCGGGTTCAAAGTGCGCTACTGTATATCCATGCAGGCACCGCTCGCCATCGTGGACGTGGAGACCACCGGCAGCGATCCGCGCTGCGACCGCGTCACCGAGATCGCGGTGCTGCTCGCCGAAGGCGGCGCGCTCACCTCGCAGTGGACCACGCTGGTCAACCCCGCCACGCCGATTCCCGGCGCCATCCAGGCGCTCACCGGCATCAGCCAGGACATGGTGAACCGCGCGCCGCGCTTCGCCGAGATCGCCGGCGAGCTCGCCGAGCGCCTCGCCGGGCGCGTGTTCGTGGCGCACAACGCGCGCTTCGACTACGGCTTCCTGCGGCGCGAGTTCGAGCGCTCGGGCATCCAGTACCACGCCAAGACGTTATGCACGGTGCGCCTGTCGCGGCGGCTCTACCCTGGCGCGGCGGGCCATGACCTGGACAGCCTGATCGCGCGCCACGACCTCGACTGCGAGGCGCGGCACCGCGCGCTACCCGACGCGGCGGCGCTCTGGCAGTTCTTGCGCATCGCCATCGACGAGCACGGCGAGGAAGTGGTCGACGTGGCGGCGCGCCAGATCGCGCGCCAGCCGGCGCTGCCGCCGCAGCTCGACCGCGCGGCGATCGACGAGATTCCCGAAGCGCCCGGGGTGTACATGTTTTATGACGGAGAGACTCCCCTGTACGTCGGCAAGAGCCGCGCGATGCGCTCACGCGTGCTGCAGCACTTCGTCAGCACCGCGAGCTGGACGCCGCGCGTGCGGCGCATCGAGTGGCAGCGCACCGCGGGCGAGCTCGGCGCGCTCTTGCGCGAGGCCGAGCTGGTGAAGGCGCTCGACCCGGTCTACAACCGCCAGCTGCGCCGCGCCGAGCGGCTGTGCGGCTTCGCCTTCGACGGCCGGCGCCTGCGCCTCGCGCGCGCCGACGAGATCGACGCCGACACGCTGCCATACGTCTACGGCGTGTGGCGCTCGCGCCGCGCGGCGCTGCAGGCCCTGCGCGAGCTGGCCGATCTGCACCGCCTCTGCCTGCAGACGCTCGGCTTCGACGTGAAGAAGAACGGCCACTGCCTGCGCCACCAGGTCGGGCGCTGCGCCGGCGTGTGCGCCGGAAAGGAAAGCGTGCACGTCCATCACGCGCGCCTCGCCACCGCGCTCGCCGGGCTGAAAAGCGCGGAGTGGCCGCACCGCGGGCCGCTCGGCGTGGTGGAGTCCGACGCGAGCCGCGACGCCACCGAGGTGCACGTGCTCGACCGCTGGTGCTACCTCGGCACCGCGACCTGCGACGCCGAGGTTGCGGAGCTCCTCGAAGCGCGCCCGCGCTTCGACTACGACCATTACCGCATCCTGTCGCGCCACCTAGGCCGGCGCGGCGTGCGGATCGTGCCGCTCGGCGGCTGATGCACGCGGAGCTCGTCGTCCCGGGCCTCCTCGGCGGCGAGGCGCCGCGCGTTGCCGCGCTCGAGCTGCTTCTCGCGCGCGGGCGCAGGAAGGACGCCGACGCCCAGACGCTGGAAGACTGGGCACGCGAGGCCTTCGAGCTCGGCGACGATCCCTTCCCGGCCGGCGCGCTCAGCGTGCTCGCGAGCGGCGCGAGCCCCGGCGCGGAGGCCTGGACGCGGGCCGACCCGGTTCACCTGCGCCTGATGCGCGACCGCGCGGTCATCATGCCGGCGGAAGCGTTCGAGCTGTCGATGGACGAGGCGCGCGCCCTGTGCGAGGCGCTGAACGCGCACTTTGCCGGCATGGAGTTCACGGCCGTCCAGGCGCGGCGCTGGTACGCCCGGCTGCCGCAGGCCGCGGTCATCGACGCCGGTCATCCGCTTCTTTCCGCGGGGCGCAGTGCCGAGCCGCCCGCGCACGCGGCAGCTCTGCTCACCGAGGCCCAAATGGTCCTGCACGCGCACCCGGTAAACGAGGCGCGCGAGGCGCGCGGCGCGCCGCCGGTCAACAGCCTGTGGCTGTGGGGCGGAGGGCGCGCGGCGAGGGCCCGCTCGCGCTGGCAATCGGTGGCCGCGGACGATCCGGCGGTGCTCGGCGCGGCGCGGCTCGCGGGCGCGCGCCACCGCCCGTTGCCGCCCTCTGCGGGCGAATGGCTCGACCGCCTGCCGGAAGACGGCCGCCACCTCGCGGTGCTGGACGCGTTGCGCGCGCCGCTCGCGTTCGGCGCGGACCTCGCGGAAGAAATTGCAAAGCTCGAGCGCGACTGGTTCGCGCCGCTCCTCGCCGCGCTGCGCGCCGGACGCCTCGGCATGGTCACGATCCATGTTCCGGACGCCGCGCAGGCGGTAAGCTTCGAAACCATCCGGGGGGATTTGCGCCGCTTCTGGCGGCGGCGCAAGCCGATAAAGGAACTGGCCTGAAGATCGTCGAGCGCCCTTATGCCGAAGCGAGCCGCCGCGCGCTGCTCGACGCGGGCATGCATCCGGTGCTGGCGCGCGTTTATGCCGGGCGCAACATCCGCAGCGCCGCGGAGCTCGACTACGGCCTCGGCGGCCTCATCGCGCCGGACGGCCTGAAGGGCATCGACGCCGCGGCGCGGCTGCTTGCAGACGCGATCCAGCACGGGAAGCGCCTGCTCATCATCGCGGACTACGACGCCGACGGCGCCACCGCCTGCGCGGTCGGCGTACGCGCGCTGCGCATGTTCGGCGCCAATGTGGATTACCTCGTGCCGGATCGCTTCAAGCTCGGCTACGGCCTTACGCCCGAGCTGGTCGAGCTCGCCGCGCAAAGGAAGCCCGACCTGCTGATCACGGTCGACAACGGCATCGCGAGCGTGGAGGGCGTGGCGCGCGCGCGCTCCCTCGGCATCGCGACGCTCATCACCGACCACCACCTGCCCGGCCCACGGCTGCCGGACGCGGAATGCATCGTCAATCCCAACCAGCCGGGGTGCGCATTCCCGTCCAAAGCACTTGCCGGCGTCGGCGTGATGTTCTACGTCATGCTCGCGCTTCGTGCCGAACTTCGAAAGAGAGGTTTCTTCAAGGACAAGGAACCGAACCTGGCCACGCTTACCGATCTGGTGGCCTTGGGCACGATCGCCGACGTGGTGCCGCTCGATGCGAACAACCGCAATCTCGTCTCGCAGGGCCTGCGGCGCATCCGTGCCGGGCGAGCCGCGCCCGGGATTTCCGCGCTGCTGCGCGCCGCGGGGCGCGCGCTCGCCGAAGCATCGAGCTTCGATCTGGGCTTCGTGGCCGGGCCGCGCTTGAACGCCGCCGGTCGGCTCGCCGACATGAGCCTCGGCATCGAGTGCCTGATCACCGACGACGAGGCGCGCGCCGCCAACATCGCGCAGCAGCTCGACCGGCTGAACCGCGAGCGGCGCAACATCGAGGCCGAGATGCTGCAACAAGCTCTGGTTGCAGTTGAAAAAATTTCCGCCTCCCAGGGAGCGACGTTCTTTCACGCCGACTGGCACCAAGGCGTGGTCGGCATCGTCGCCTCGCGCATGAAGGACCGCCTGCACCGCCCGGTGATCTGCTTCGCGCGCGCAGAAGAGAACGGCGCGATGGTGCTGCGCGGCTCGGGGCGCTCGATTCCCGGCCTGCACCTGCGCGACGCGCTCGACGTCGTCTCCAAGCGCGCCCCCGGGCTGATCCGCCGCTTCGGCGGCCACGCCATGGCCGCGGGGCTCAGCATCGCGGCCGACGACTACGAGCGCTTCGCCGGCGAGTTCGAGCGCACCGTGGACGAGCTGCTGCCGGCCGAGGCGCGGCTGCGCGTGGTGGAGACCGACGGCGCGCTCGACGCGATGCATTTCTCGCTCGAGGTCGCGCGCCTGCTCGACGCGGGCATCTGGGGCCAGGGCTTTCCGCAGCCACTCTTCTGCGATACATTCGCCGTGGAAAACCAGCGCATCGTCGGCGAGCGGCACCTGAAGCTCTGGCTGGTGAAAGGCGGGCGGCGCATCGAGGCGATGCGCTTCGGCGCCGTGGACCCGCTCCCCGCGCAGGTCAGGGCCGCCTACCGGCTGAGCGTCAACGAGTTCAACGGCCTGAAGAACATCCAGCTCAACGTGGAGCATTTCGAATGAAGTTCCTCCTCCCCTTTCTGCTTTTCACCGCCAGCGCCGCGTGTGCCGCGGACCTGCAACCCATCAAAGACGCGGGCCCGTACGTGCCCTCGCCGCAGAGCGTGGTGGCGGACATGCTGCGCTACGCCGACGTCGGCCCGAACGACTTCCTCATCGACCTCGGCTCCGGCGACGGGCGCATCGTGCTCACCGCGGCCAAGGTGTTCGGCGCGCGCGGCTTCGGCGTCGAGATCAAGGAAGAGCTGGTGCAGAAGTCGAACCAGGCGGCGCAGAACGAAGGCCTCGCCGAGCGCGTCAAGTTCATGAAGCAGGATCTGTTCAAGACCGACATGTCGCAGGCCACGGTGATCACGATGTATCTCCTGCCGGACACGGTGAACCTGCTCAAGGACAAGTTCCTGAACGAGCTCAGGCCCGGCACGCGCATCGTGTCGCACGACTATCCGCTCACCGGCTGGATCCCCGAGAAGTACGTGCAGATGGACCTCGAGGACAAGATCCAGATCAGCGGCGTGACCACCACGCTCATCTACCTCTACGTGGTGCCGGCCCGGGTGGCGGGCAGCTGGAAGGCGCAGATGCCGCCGGCGCTCAGCAAGCATCCCGCCACGCTCTCGCTCAAGCAGCAGCTCACGCGCGTGAGCGGCAGCGCGCGCCTCGACGGCAAGGACGTGCCGCTCGAGGACGTGAAGCTGCGCGGCGACCAGTTGAGCTTCAAGCTCGCCGGACGCAAGGGCACGTTCTCCGGCGTGGTGAAAGGCAACTCCATCGAGGGCGTGGTGGACGGCAAGACGCCTTGGAGCGCGACGCTGGGCGGATGAAACTCCGTTTGAGCGCCGCAGGCGCGAGCTTTGAAATTTCTTTGAATAACAGCCCGACTGCGAAGGCGGTCTTCGAAGCCGCGCCCTTCGAGGGCCGCGCCAGCACCTGGGGCGAGGAGGTCTACTTCGCCACGCCGGTGAGCGCCAAGCTCGAGGCCGACGCGCAGCAGGTCGTCGAGCCCGGCACGGTGTGCTTCTGGACCGAGGGCGACGCGCTCGCCCTGCCCTACGGGCGCACGCCGATCTCCACCGACGAGCGGCCCAAGCTCGCGAGCCGCTGCAACGTGCTCGGGCGCCTGGAGGGCGATCCGCGCGCGCTGGCGAAGATCCGTTCCGGCGATCGCATCTCGGTCAGCAGGGCCTGATGCAGCGCAAGCGCGTAAATTCTTCCAAGCTGCGCTCGGTCGGCTACGACGAGCAGACGCGCACGCTGGAGGTGGAGATGTCGAACGGGCAGATTTTTCAATACAGCGGCGTCTACCCCGAGGTCTACCGGCGCTTCATGGCCGCGCCCAATCCGACTTCTTTCTTCGACGACAAGATCGCCGAGGAATACACCGCCAAGCGCGTGTAGACTAGAAGCAGCAAGGGAGCGAAGAAGATGGGCTGGCGGGGGTTATTCCTGGCATTGATCTGCGCGTGCTCGACGTCATGGGCGGCGGCGCCGCAGCGCGGCGTGCCGCTGCCGGAGGTCGAGTTCGCGTTCGACAGCCTGTACGGCATCGCTGCGTGGCTGCGCCAGTACGGGCGCGAGGGCTATATCGGCGCCGACGTCGCCGAAGCGATGGGCATCGAGCGCCCGCGCGGCGAGGCCGTGCTCGCCGCCATGCAGCGCGGCTTCCGCAACCAGGACGACGTGCTGCGCATCGCGCAGGTGCTCGACGACCAGAGCGACTACCTCCTGTTCATGGTGCAGCGTCCCGACGACCAGGTGTACTTCTACCTCTCCACGCCGCTCGGCGGCCTGCAGAAGGCGTTCCTCTCGATCCCGAGCAGGAACCTGGTGGTGCCGATCGAGCGCGCCGAGGCGGAACTCCGCTTTCGCGAGGAAGTCCTGTACTGGAAGGACCGGAGCGAATCCCCGTAATGGAAGCCGAGCGCATCAACCAGCTCGCCTCCCGGCTTACCGACCTGCAGGCGCGGTCGGCGGAGCTGCGGAGGTATCTTTGAGTTCGAGTCGAAGCAGGCGCGCCTCGCGGCGCTGAATTCCGAGTTCGAGAATCCCAAGCTCTGGGACAACCCCCAGCGCGCGCAGGAGCTCGGCAAGGAGAAGAAGACGCTCGAAGCGGTGGTCGGCACGCTGACGCGCGTCGGCAGCGGGCTCGCCGACGCCGCGGAGCTGTTCGACCTCGCGCGCGGCGACAACGACGATGCGACGCTGCTTTCCATCGATTCGGACACGCAGAAGATCGAAAAGGACATCGCGGCGATGGAATTCCGCCGCATGTTCTCCAACCCGCTCGACCCGAACAACTGCTTCATCGACGTGCAGGCCGGCTCGGGCGGCACCGAGGCGCAGGACTGGGCGGCGATGCTGGAGCGCATGTACCTCAAGTTCTGCGACCGGCGCGGCTTCAGCGCCGAGCTGCTCGAGCACACGCCCGGCGAGGTGGCCGGCATCAAGAGCGCGACCATCAAGGTGAGCGGCGACTACGCGTACGGCACGCTGCGCACCGAGACCGGCGTGCACCGCCTGGTGCGCAAGAGCCCGTTCGACGCCAACGCGCGCCGCCACACCTCGTTCGCGAGCGTGTTCGTCTATCCCGAAGTCGACGAGTCGATCGAGATCGAGATCAACCCGGCCGACCTGCGCATCGACACCTACCGCGCCTCCGGCGCGGGCGGCCAGCACGTCAACCGCACCGACAGCGCGGTGCGCATCACGCACCTGCCGACCAACATCGTGGTGCAGTGCCAGAACGACCGCTCGCAGCACAGGAACCGCGCCGAGGCGATGGCGATGCTGAAGGCCAAGCTCTACGAGGTGGAGATGCGCAAGCGCCTCGCCGAGAAGCAGAAGCTCGAGGACTCGAAGACCGACATCGGCTGGGGCCACCAGATCCGCTCGTACGTGCTCGACCAGTCGCGCATCAAGGACCTGCGCACCGGGGTGGAAAAGGGCGCGACGCAGCAGGTGCTGGATGGCGACCTCGACGACTTCATCGAGGCGAGCCTGAAGCAGGGGGTGTAATGGAACAAGAAGACAACAAGCTGATCGAGGAGCGCCGCGAAAAGCTCAGGGCGCTGCGCGCCGCGGGCCCCGCGTTCCCGAACGACTGGCGGCGCGCCGACCTGGCCGGCGATCTCTCGCGCCAGTACGGCGATAAGACCAAGGAGGAGCTCGAGAAGACGCGCGTCACGGTCAAGGTGGCCGGCCGCATGATGCTCAAGCGCGTGATGGGCAAGGCGAGCTTCGCCACCTTGCAGGATGGCAGCGGACGCATCCAGGCGTACATCACGCAGGAGGTTCCCGGGTACGAGGACTTCAAACACTGGGACCTCGGAGACATCCTCGGCATCGAGGGTCACCTGTTCAAGACCATGAAGGGCGAGCTGACGGTGCACGCCGCCGCCATCCGGCTGCTGGTCAAGGCGCTGCGCCCGCTGCCGGAGAAGTTCCACGGCCTCGCCGACCACGAGCAGCGCTACCGCCAGCGCTACGTCGACCTGATCGTCAACCCGGCGGCCAAGGATGTCTTCCTCAAAAGAATCGAAGTGATCAGGAAGATCCGCGAAGCCCTGTTCGCCGACGGCTACCTCGAGGTCGAGACGCCGATGATGCAGCCGATCCCGGGCGGCGCGGCGGCGCGGCCGTTCAAGACGCACCACAACGCGCTCGACATGGACCTCTACCTGCGCATCGCGCCCGAGCTGTACCTGAAGCGCCTGGTAGTGGGCGGCCTCGAGCGCGTGTTCGAGATCAACCGCAATTTCCGCAACGAGGGCATCTCGACGCGCCACAACCCCGAGTTCACCATGCTCGAGTGGTACTGCGCCTACCAGGACTGGCGCTACATGATGGACCACACCGAGAAGCTGGTGCGCGCCGCGGCCGGCAACGCGACGGTGACCTACCAGGGCAGGACGCTCGACTTCGGCAAGCCGTTCGCCCGTCTCAGCATTCCGGATGCAATCCGCAAGCAGGGAGTGGATGGAGATCTGCGCGATCGTGCCCTTCTCGCCAGGAAGCTCGACTCACTCAAGGTCGAGCACAAGAAACACCAGGGCTGGGGCGCGTTGCAGCTGATGCTGTTCGAAGCGCTCGCCGAGAAGCACCTCGTTGAGCCCACCTTCATCACCGACTTCCCCGCCGAGGTGTCGCCGCTCGCGCGGCGGCGCGACGGCGACGCGGACGTGGCGGACCGCTTCGAGCTGTTCATCGACGCCAAGGAGATCGCCAACGGCTTCTCCGAGCTCAACGATCCCGAGGACCAGGCGGCGCGCTTCCAGGAGCAAGTGCGAGCGAGGGAAGCGGGCGACCAGGAGGCGATGTACTACGACGCGGACTACATCCGCGCGCTCGAGTACGGCATGCCGCCGTGCGCCGGCGGCGGCCTCGGCATCGACCGCCTCGTCATGCTGCTCACCGACAGCCCGAGCATCCGGGATGTCATCCTCTTTCCTCACATGCGACCCGAGAGCTGATGCATCGTCGGCGGTTGCTCGCGGTGGTGACCATGGTCCTGGCGCTGCCGGAATTCGCACGCGCCCAACCCGCGATCAAACTACGTCGGGTTGGCGTACTCATGCCGAGCACCCCCGCGGCCACGGCGGACCTCGCCGCGGCATTCGAGCAGGGCCTGCGCGAACGGGGCTACGTGCCAGGACGGGACTTGCTCGTCGAGTATCGTTACAGCGAAGGGCGATTGGACCGCGTGCAGGCGCTTACCCGCGAGCTGGTGGATGGGGCACGCGTCGAAGTCATCGTGAGCACCACCGACAGCGTGGTGCAGGCGATCAAGCGGCATGCGCCGGACACACCCATCGTCATGGTGAACACGAGCGATCCGGTAGGCAACGCGCTGGTGAAGACTCTGGCGCGGCCGCAGGGAACCGTTACCGGCGTCACCAACCTGTCTCCCGAGATCGGCGCCAAGCGCCTGCAGCTGCTCAAGGAATCGGTCCCCGGCCTTGCGCAGGTTGCGTATCTCTGGAATCCCGGCCTTGCCGGCGCGTCCGACGTGCGCGCCGAGCTGGAAGCCGCCGCATTCAAATTGAAACTCGAGCTGCGCTCGCTCGAGGCGCGGCGCGTGGAAGACATTGCGCCCGCGCTAGCCGCCATCGGCCGCGGCCCGCCGACCGCCGTGCTGGTGCAGGCGCCGAACCCGGTCTTCTACACGGAGCGGCGGCGCATCGCCGAGCTGGCGCAGGCCCAACGCCTGCCGTCGATGTTCAACCGCTGGGAATACGTAGCGGCGGGCGGCTTGATGAGCTACGGCCCGGATGTGCCGGACATGTATCGCCGCGCGGCCGCTTACGTCGACCAGATCTTCAAGGGCGCACGACCGGGCGAACTTGCGGTCGAGCAGCCCAGCCGGTTCGAGCTCGCGATCAACCTCCACACCGCGCAGGCGCTCGGCATCGCCGTTCCGCACTCCGTGCTGGGGCGAGCCGACAGGACGTTCTAGCTCAGCACCTGCTCGAGCAGCGGCCCCATGCGGTCGACAGCGGCGCGCCCTTCGCGCATCGCCTCCTCGGCGCGGTGGTAGTCCATGGTGGCGAAGTCGGGCAGGAGCGGCGTGATCAGCACGTCGGCCGGCTCGCCGGCGAGGCGGCTCCTCGCCACGCGCGTCTCCACGATATCGAGCGAGGTCATGAACACGTTGAAGATCGACGGAATGCTCGGCGTGTCCTGCTGCTCCACGATCGAGGGGTTTTGGGTCTTCTTCTTGCGCTGCAGCCAGCCCGCCGGCAGCCGGTCGACCCAGCCCGGCGCCTCGCGCGGCGCGACCTCGCGCTCCTTTGCGCGCCGGTAAGGGCCGAGCTTGCCCCAGCTCAAATCCACCGCCACCACGAGCTCGGCGCCGAGCGCGCGGCACATCGAGACCGGCACCGGGTTCACCAGGCCGCCGTCGACCAGCACCGCGCCGTCGCGGATCACCGGGGTGAAGAGCCCCGGCATCGCGCACGAGGCGCGCGCCGCCTCGAGCACCTTGCCGTGCCGCAGCCACAGCTCGCGGCCGGAATGCAGCTCGGTCGCCACCGCGCCATACGGCATCGGCAGGTCGTCGATCTCGCGATCCTGGAAGATGGTGCCGAACAGGTTGAACAGCCGCGCGCCGCGGATCAGCCCGCCGCGCCGCCAGGTGAGATCCATGAGGCGCACCACCGTGGTCCAGGCGAGGCCGGTCACCCACTTCTCGAGGCGGTCGAGCTCCCCCGCGGCGTAGGCGGCGCCGACCAGCGCGCCGATCGAGGTGCCGCAAACGATGTCCGGCTTCACGCCGCGCTCTTCCAGCGCGCGAATCACGCCGATGTGCGCCCAGCCGCGCGAGCTGCCGGAGCCGAGCGCCAGTCCCAAGCGAAGTTTGCGGCGCATGCTAGTGCGATTCTGCCAGCCGAAATGGCGTCCGCGGTGACAACAAAATCAAGTCTCTAGGCACAGTCGAGGCGCCGCCGGATCCGGCGTATCGTGCAGCCATGGCACGCGACAAGCGCAAGGAGCTGCTCGAACGGCGCGAGGCGATTGCGCGCGAGATCGCCGCGCATCCGCGCCCCATCACCGGGTGCGACGTGCACTTCAACCGCCTGCTCGAGGAGCGGGCGCTCATCACTGAGGAAATAAATCGTCTGGACGCTGCACGGTCCGGGCGTTCAGCGACGCCCGACTAGCCAGTACGTCCGCTCGGGGCCGTGTCCCTTGAGGTCCAGAGTTTCGTGCGCCTCCAGCGCGTGGCTTAAGCGAATCCGCTTGTACGCGGCCTCGGACACGAGGATCCGTCCCGGCTGGGCCTGCGCCTGGATACGGCTCGCCGTGTTCACCGTTTCGCCGAACACCTTGTAATGGAACCGGCTTTCGCCGATCACCCCCGCGAATACCGGCCCGGTATGGATGCCGACCCGAACCTGCGCATGCCCCGCACCGTCCACTGCGGTGGAGCGCGCCGCCTCGAGCACTGCGAGGGCAAAGTCCGCCACCGCATCCGGGTGATGGTCGAACGGCGCGGGCGCGCCTGCGACCGCAAGGTACCCGTCGCCCGTCGTTTCGATTTTCTCGACCCCAAGGCGCGCTGCCGCGGCGTCGAACTTGCCGAACAGTTCGTTCAGTAGCACGACCATCCTCTTCGGTCCAAGGCGTTCGGACAGCGGCGTGAATTCCACCATGTCGACGAAGATGACCGTCACATCGGCGAACTGATCGGCGATCGGGCTTTCCGCCGCCCGTAACCGCGGGATGACGGCTCGGGGGAAGACGTTGGCGAGAAGCTGCTGCGAACGCTGCTCTTCCACCGCGAGCGCGTCGCGCATTTGGCGCTGGCGTACGCGAAGACGATAAGCAGTCGTACCAATGAGCGTCACATAAGAGAAGATGGCTGCAATACCGAGCGCGGTTGCCAGCGGCTCGGTATCGAGGTGCAAGCGCGGACCGAATAGCAGCACGCCGCCGAGCATTCCCGAGGCCGAGGCGAGCAGAGCCCAGAGCAGGAATCTGGGCCCGCCATAGAGCAGCGCATTGATGACGCCCATGGTGTACATGGCAGTCACCGGCCAGAGCCGGAAGGAAAAAGCGACCGCCAGGAATCCGCCCAGGAAGCTGTCGGTAATCACATTTGGCGTTTCCGCCCTTCGATCACCGCCTCGCCTGCGCGCAATCCAATAAGCAAGATGCGGATAGAGCACGGTGCAAACCGCGAGCGCTAGTCGCTCCAAAAGGTCATCCCCGGGGTAGCTCACAAGCATGATGCCGAACAGCCCGGAGCCCACAATCCGCGGGCGGTAATTGATCTCGGTCTCGCCCAGGCGAGGGCGAGGGAAAGGAGCCGCGGGGCCGCTCAAGACTCCTATAAACGCTCGAAGATCGCCGCGATACCCTGCCCGCCGCCGATGCACATCGTGACCAGCGCGTAGCGCTTCTGCGTGCGCTCGAGCTCGTAAAGCGCCTTCACGGTCAGGATCGACCCGGTGGCGCCGATCGGATGGCCGAGCGCCACCGCGCCGCCGTTCGGGTTGACCTTCGCCGGGTCGAGGCCGAGGTCCTTGGTGACTGCCATGGCCTGCACCGCGAACGCCTCGTTCGACTCGACGACATCCATGTCGGAAGGCTTGAGGCCGGCCTTCTCGAACACGCGCTTCACCGCCGGGATCGGGCCGAGGCCCATGAGCTGGGGCTCGACGCCGGCGTGCGCGTAGGCAACCAGGCGCGCCATGGGCTTGGCGTTCGCTTTCTTGGCTGCATTCGACTCCATCAGCACGAGCGCGGCGCCCGCATCGTTGATGCCCGAGGCGTTGCCCGCGGTCACGCTGCCGTCTTTCTTGAACACGGTCTTCAGCTTGGCCAGGTCGTCCCGGGTCGCCGCCGGCCGCACGTGCTCGTCGGTGGTGAACTGCTCGACGCCTTTCCTGCTTTTGATTTCCACAGGGATTATTTGGCTTCTGAAAAACCCCTGCTCCATCGCCTTCGCCGCTTTCTTGTGCGACGCGAGCGCGAATTCATCCTGCTGGTCGCGCGTGAAGCCGTACTTCGCCGCGATGTTCTCCGCGGTGACGCCCATGTGGCCATGGCCGAACGGGTCGTGCAGCGCGCCGGTCATTGCGTCGACGATGGCCGCGTCGCCCATGCGCTGGCCCCAGCGGCCGGCGGGCAGGAAATACGCGGCGCGGCTCATGCTCTCGGCGCCGCCCGCCACCGCCACATCGCAGTCGCCAAGCAGGATGTGCTGCGAGGCGGACACGATCGATTGCAGCCCGGAGCCGCACAGCCGGTTCACCGTGAGGCACGGCGTGCCGACCGGAATGCCCGCCTCGATCGCCGCGACGCGCGACAGGTACATATCCTTCGCCTCGCCGTGGATCACGCTGCCCATCACGACGTGGCCGACGCGCGCCGGCTCCACCTTCGCGCGCGCCACCGCCTCCTTGATCGCGATCGACCCCAGCTTGGTCGCCGCCAGCTCCTTCAGCGCGCCGCCGTAATCGCCGATTGCGGTGCGTGCACCCGAGACCACCACCACTTCACGAGTCATGCGAGTCTCCCGAAAAGGTCGTGCGCGTCCGAGCGCTCGACCAGGACATCCCTGAATTCTCCGCCTTTCCCACCCTTGAAACGCACCACGCCATCGATTTCCGGCGCATCGGCGCTCGAACGCCCGACGCCGGGCTCGTCCACCAGCACCTTCAGCGTCTTGCCCACCTTGGCCTTCAGTTTGTGCTTACTGATGCGCTCCTGCACCGCCATGAAACGCGCACGGCGCTCTTCCTTCACTTCCGAGGGGACGTGATCGGGCAGCGCATTCGCCTCCGCGCCCTCCACCGGCGAATAGGCGAAGCACCCTACGCGGTCGAGCTGCGCTTCCTCCAGAAACGACAGCAGCTCTTCGAATTCCGTTTCGGTCTCGCCGGGGAAGCCGGCAATAAACGTCGAACGGATCGTCAGCTCGGGACAGATCGTGCGCCAATTGCGCACGCGTTCGAGCACTTTCTCGGCGCTCGCCGGGCGCTTCATGAGCTTCAGGATGCGCGGGCTCGCGTGCTGGAAGGGCACGTCGAGGTACGGAAGGATCTTCCCCTCGGCCATGAGCGGAATCACTTCGTCGACGTGCGGATAGGGATAGACGTAATGCAGACGTACCCACACGCCGAGCTCGCCGAGCGCCTTGCACAGCTCGGTCATGCGCGTTTTTACCGGAGCTCCCCTGATAAAGCCCGTCCGGTACTTGACGTCGACGCCGTATGCGCTGGTGTCCTGCGAGATGACGAGCAGCTCCTTCACCCCCGCCTTCACCAGGTTCTCGGCTTCCAGCATCACCTCGCCGATCGGCCGCGAGACGAGGTCGCCGCGCATCGAGGGGATGATGCAGAACGTGCAGCGGTGGTTGCAGCCCTCGGAGATCTTGAGGTAGGCGTAGTGGCGCGGAGTTAACTTAACTCCAATATTTGGTAATAAATCTACAAATGGATCATGCGGTTTTGGCAGATGCGCGTGCACCGCCTTCATCACCGCCGGCGTGTCGTGCGGGCCGGTGACCGCCAGCACCGCCGGATGCGCCTTCTCGACCACCCCTTCCTTGGCTCCCAGGCACCCGGTCACG
>DASVFV010000033.1:0-9386 GCA_036379875.1 Burkholderiales bacterium
AGCGCCTGCCCGATGAATGTGTTCTCCATGGTTAGAATGGTCTCATGGAGTCGAAACCGGTCGACGGCGAGCAATTCAAGGCCGGCATGCGCGCGCTCGCGGGCGCGGTGAACATCATCACCAGCATGCACGCCGGCCATCGCTACGGCATGACCGCCACCGCGGTGTGCTCGGCCACCGCCGATCCGCCCACGGTGCTCGCGTGCATCAACAAGCTCGCCAGCACGCACGGCGCGGTGGCGAAGAGCAAGGCGTTCTGCGTGAACGTGCTGCGCGCCGAGGATTGGGAGCTTTCCACCACCTTCAGCGGCGCGCAGAGCGGCGAGACGCGCTTCAAGTCGCGCGAGTGGACGCGCCTCGCCACCGGCTCGCCGGTGCTGATCGACGCGCTGGTATCGTTCGACTGCAGCGTGGTGAAGCAGATGGCGCACGGCACGCACACCATCTTCCTCGGACAGGTGGAGCAGGTGCTGTTGGGGCAGAAGGGCAAGCCGCTGCTCTATTCCGAGGGCCAGTACGCCAAGCTCGCTTCGCTCACGTTGGGCGAGCCGCTCCCCGAGGGGCTCGACTATTGGGGGTTTTGACCGCCGTATAGGCTTCGTGGTGGCGGCGAACTTCATCGCCGTGGCCGCGCGCATGTCGCTCGTGACCTTCCTCGGCATCTACTTCGTGCGCAAGGCCGGCATCGACCTCGCGACGGTGGGCGTGGCGTTCCTCTGCGAGCACCTGCTGCGCGGCCTCGCCGCGCCGCTCTTCGGCGCGCTCTCCGACCGCGTCGGGCGCCGGCCGCTCCTCATCGGCTCGGCGGCGATCACCGCGGTGGTGCTGCCGAGCTTCCTCCTCGTCGCCGGGCCGGCCAGCCTCATCGCGTGGAGCCTCGCGCTCGGGATCTGCGGCGCGGTGAACATGCCGGTGGGGACGGCGCTGCTCCTCGACCTCGCACCGCCCGAGCGGCGCCAGTCCACGCTGGCGCTGAATTACACCTCGATGAGCGTGGCCTACACCCTCGGCGTGATGCCCGCCGGGTACGTGGCAGAGCAGGGCTACGGCTTCCTCGCCGCCACCGCCGCCGCGGGTTACGTGCTGGTGGCCGCTCTTTACAGCTTTTTCCTCAGGGGGGTATTACCGCTCGAGCGGGTGCCGCAGGTCGTTCTTTTCGATGCATTGAAGGACCCGAGGCTGCTGCGCTTTGCCGCCGTCGCGTTCGTATTCCCGCTCAGCATGGGCCTGGTCGTGTCGGCGACGCCGCTCTTTGCCGCCGACGCGGGCGTGGGCGAGGGCTACATCGGCCTGGTGCTCGGCGCGAACAGCATCCTGGTCGCGGCGCTCGCCTTGCCGGTTGCCGCGCGCATCGAAGCCTCCGGTCCGGCCCGGTATCTGGGTATCGCCGCGCTCATCGTTGCGCTCGCCCATGCCTGCTATGCGGCAATCCCGGGCGTCGCTGCGGCGCTGCTGGTGGGGACCATCGTGTTCAGCTTCGCCGAGGTGGTGTTCAGCTCCGCGGTCCCGGCCACGGTGGCGCGGCTTGCGCCGCCGGGGCGGCGCGGTGCCTACCAGGGCACCTGGGCGCTGGTCGCTTCCATCAGCATGGGCAGCGCGCTCTTCTTCAGCGGGCTGCTGCGCGACGCGCTCAGCTGGCGCGCGGCGTGGGCGATCTTCGCGGCGATCGCGCTCGCTTGCGCCGCCGTCCTGATGTTTCGATTCTTAAAAGGGCCGCGCCAGGGATAAGCCAAAACCCACGTCCGGGCTGCCGTCGGCGAGGCCGATCAGGCCGTAGACCTGCGCGCGCCAGTCGCGCTCGAGCCGCCGCATCCAGAACGCGGTCAGCTCGCGCGTGCGCGCGCCGCCGGGTGCCACGCGCTCGCGCCCTTCGAGCATCGCGCCGACGCTGTCGCGCGCATCGAGCTTGTAGGTCGCGCCCAGGTTCGCGCTCCACGCGTTCTCGAGCGGCAGGCCGGGCGCGTCGCCCATGATGTGGAAGCCGACGCCGCCGAAGCCGGTCCACTGGCCGAAGGCCTTGTACAGGTCGGCGAGGATGGCGAAGTCGGTCTCGCCGGTGCCGAGGCCCTCGCTTTCGTCCGCGGTCGGCAGCTTCACCTTGCCGGTGAGATCCAGGCCGAGCGTGCTGGCGGGGTCGTAATACGCGCCGTACGCAGCCGAGAGCACGATGTCGCCGAGCCCCGAGGCGGAGCCGGAGCGCGCCGGTGCGCCGCGCGCCTGGCCGATGCCCGGGATGACGCCCGTGTCGCCCTTCACGAAAAGATACGGGACCGAAGCGCGGTACACCATGCGGCCGGCCTCGTAGCGCCCGGTGGCCTCGAGCGTGCTGATGCGCGTCTCCACCGTCGAGCCGTAATCGCCCGTGCTGTAGTGGAAGCCGGCGCCGAGCCGCAGCGGGCTTTCCTGCGCGTGCGCGCCCACCGCCGCCAGCATGGCGGCCGTGACCAGTACTCGCTGCACGGCTAGCGGCCCTTACCAGGCCGCTCGGGCTTTTCCGGCCGCTCCGGTTTTTCCGGCCGCTCCGGTCTTTGCGGTCTTTCGACTTTGGCTACGCGTTCCGGACGCTTCACCGCGCCCATCGTGGTGTCGTAGCGCTTGGCGATCTGCCCCCAGCCCATGCCATCGGCGCGCATCTTCAGCACCTCCGTGACGCTCGCCTCGAGCTGTGCCGGCGTGGGGCTGGAGATGTTCTTTTGCTGCAGCGACGCTTCGGCCAGCGCAAGCGCGTTGTCCACGTTGCCGTAGCCCATCTTGCCCGTGGCAGGCGTGAAAGTTTCGGTCGTCGTGCCGCGCTTGAGCGTCACTTCCTTGCCGTCGCGCAGCCCCGTGACGAGCGAGGTGGCGTTTTCCTTCGAGCCGGCGAGCGAGGTGTAGCGCTCGATGAGCTGGTCCTGGCTCTGCGCCAGCGCGGCGAGCGGCAGCGAGAGCAGAAGCGCGATCAGGTTTTTCTTGAGCATCGGATTGCCTCCTAGAACTTCGGAGCGCGAATCCTATGCGAGATGAAAAGACAAAACTATCTGTCGGGCAGCGGCGACAGCGTCTCCAGGAACGCGACCAGATCGTCGATCTCGCGCTCGGTAAGCTTGAGCGGGCGCAGGATTTTTTCGCCGTCGGCGTGCAGCCGGTCTTCGGGCAGATCCGAGTAATGCTTCACGACCGCGCGTAGGCTGGCCAGACTACCGTCGTGCATGTACGGGGCGGTGAGCGCGACGTTGCGCAGCCCCGGGACGCGGAACTCGCCGAAGTTACGGTGCTGCAGCTCGACGTGCTTCGTTCCTACGGCACTCTGCTTCGACTCATCGTCGTTGAATCGGCCGAGCAGGTTGTACGGGCTTTCCTTCACCTTGCGTATTCCGGCGTGGCGGCCGGCATCCACGCGGCCCGGCGCGACGAAGAACTTGATGCCCGTGTCGGCGAACTCGCCGTTCGTGAAGTGCGGGCCGGAATGGCACACGCTGCAATTGCCCTTGCCGACGAAGATCTTCAGCCCGCGCTTCGCCGCTTCGGGATAAGGGCCGGCCGGGTTGTCCCTGAATTCGTCGAACGCGGTGCGCTTGCTGACCAGCGTCTCCTGGAACGCGGCTAGCGCTTTACCCACATCCACGAGGACCTCGTCGTCATCCGCTGGCACGCTACGAGAGAAGACTATTTCGTAATCCGACGCGAAGATCTTTCGAACCACGCCAGCGACGTGCGCCGGGCTGGCGCGCATCTCGCGCGCGTCGAGGAGCGGGCGCAGGCTCTGCGACCACAGGCTGTCGTGCGCGCCGTCCCAGCCGTACCAGCGGTAGAAGCGCGCGTTGATCACGCTCGGCGTATTGCGATCGACGTCCTCGAGCCCGAAGGCGCGCGCGCGGGAGTCCTGGAACGCCTTGAAGGGCGCGTGGCAGGTGGCGCATAGCACCGAGCCGGTTCCCGAGAGGCGCGGCTCGAAGAAGAGCTTCTCGCCGAACGCGATCGCCTCGCGCTTGCCGGACACGCGGTTGCTCGGGTCGCGCGCGGGCGCCGGCGGCCACGGGCCGTGCGACTGGATGGTCTTCAGCTCCTGCTCGGTGAACTCCGAGAGCGTGATCGCGTGCGCGAGGCGGTCGGTCTTTCCCGCGGCGCGCACCTCGAACACCAGCTCCCACTTGCCCGGCATGTGGAACATCAGGCCTTCGGCACGCCAGCGGTTCGCGCCCGCGGGCTTCAGCGACGGCGCGTAATTCATGCCGTGCCGGTGCTCGGGCATGTGCGCGTCGACCTTGATGGATTCCGGCGCAGGGTGGCCGGGTTTCACGCACACCGCGATGTCGATGCTGAAGTGCTGGGAAAGAGAAATCTCTCCCGTTTTATAAGAAAGGCCGTAACGCGCCGACTCGAGCCGCGTGCCGTCGAGCGGCGGCACGCACGCCCCGGCGGCTTTACCGATCAGTACTGCTGTGAAGAGCCAAACAGCTCTTCGCCATTTCTCCATGCGATGCGCTCGGCGACGTCGTGCGGCAGGCTGGCGAGCCAGCGCCGCGACCACTCGGCGTGCTCCGGAATGTAGTGCCAGCGCTCGGGCGTATAGGTGTCGGTGCCGACCATGAAGCGGTCGGGGAACTTCAGGAACGTCTCGCGCCACGCAGGATCCGAGGCGTGGTCGGTGCGGAAGGCGAGGTCGGCCCACAGGTTCTTGTGCTTGCGCAGCATCTCGGCGACGCGCTCCGGCCGCTCGAAGCCGGCGTGCGCCCAGAGGATGCGCGCCTGCGGCCATTGCCGGAACAGGCGCTCGATCGCATCGACGTCGGAGTGCGCGTGCAGGAAGAGGTTGTGCTTTCTCGCGAGGTCGACCATGCGGCGCGGCACCGGCAGGTCGGCGTCCGCGCCGTACAGGTGGAATTCGCCGATCCCTACGTAGCGGTATTTCCCCAAGCGCTCTTCCAAATAAGAAATGAGTGTTTCATCCCGAAACCAGGTGCCGATCTCACCGCGCGAGCGGTACACGCGCAGCTCCGGGATCACCAGGTCCGGCGCGGCGGCGTAGAGGCGCTGCTGGCCGTCGTCGCCGGAGCTCGAGATGAGCGCGCGCTTGACGCCGGCCTTGCGCAGGATGGCGATCGCGTCCTGAACCGGCACGAGGTCCCACGCGTCGTGGCTGTAGTGCACGTGCGCGTCGAAGATCGGCAGCGGCTGCGCATTTGCCAGACCGGAAAAAGCGAACAGCGCCGCCGCTAGCATCCTCATGCTGCTATTCTGCCGAAAAAATGCAGGTCCAACCGCCGCGCACGCTCACCGAGCTTTTCCTCGGCTTCCTCTCGATCGGCGCCCGCTCGTTCGGCGGCGTGATGCCGTGGGCGCACCGCGTCATGGTGGAAGAGCGGCGCTGGATCACGGAAGCCGACTTCGCCGAGACCATCGGCCTGTGCCAGTTCCTCCCCGGCCCCAACATCGGCAACGCCTCGATCGTGTTCGGCAAGCGCTGGTTCGGCGTGCGCGGCTCGTTGGTGGCGTTCCTGGGCCTCTTCGCGCTGCCCTTCGTCTGGGTGCTGGCGCTCTTCGCCTTCTATGCCGACTTCGCCGCCACCAACCCGGTGCTCAAGGCGGTGGTGACCGGCGTCGGCGCGGCGGGCGCCGGCCTGTTCATCGGCACCGCGATCAAGCTCGGCCGCGTGATCGCGCGCAAGCCGGCTGCGCTCGCGCTCATCGCGGTGTGCTTCCTGTGCGCGGGCATCCTGCGCCTTTCGCTCTTCATCGTGCTGCCGATCGCGTTCGCGGTCGCGCTGCTCGCCGCGCGCCGAGGCCTGCTTTGAATCTGGTCGAGCTCGCGCTCTACTTCATGATGCTCTCGCTCATCTCGGTCGGCGGGATGCCCTCAGTGCTGCCCGAGCTGCAGCGCTATGCGGTGGACGTAAAAGGCTGGATGAGCGCCGACGACTTCATCCAGGTCTTCGCGGTGGGCCAGGCCGCGCCCGGCCCGAACATCCTGATCGCCGCGCTGGTCGGCTGGAAGGTCGCGGGCCTCGGCGGCGCGCTGGTCGCGCTCGGCGCGATGTGCGGCCCGGCCGCGGTGGTCGCCTGGTGGGTAGCGGAGGCCTGGGAGCGCTTCAAGGATTCGCCGTGGCGCCTCGCCATCCAGCGCGCCATCGCGCCGGTGGTGGTTGCGCTGATCCTTTCAGGCGGCTTCATCCTCGCCACCCCGGGCGCGCCCGACTGGCGCCTATGGGCCATCGCGGCCGCCACCGCCGCCGCGATGTTGCTCACCAAGCTGAACCCGCTCTGGTTCCTCGCCGCGGGCGGCGCTATCGGGGGATTTCTACTCGCCTGAAAGTCTGGCGCTCGCGCGAGGCGAGGAGCGGCACCGCCTCCGCGACGTACTTCTTGAAGTGCGGCGTCTGCTGGTGCGTCTCGAACGCCTTCTCGTCGTTGTAGATCTCGTACAGCATCACCTTCGTCTTGTCCGCCGGGTCCACCAGCACGTCGAACTGCTTGCAGCCCGGCTCCTTGCGCGCCTCGCGCGCATTGGCGAGCAGCCCCTGCATGAACTTGTCGACGTTCTCAGGCTTGATGCGGATGTTCACCACCAGAACGAAACTCATTCGCCCTCCTTTCGGCTAATCTACTCGAAACAGGGAGAAAAAATGGAAACCAGGCTGCTCGTTCCGCAGCTCCAGCCGTTCTACCGCTGGGCCGAGCCGATCTCGTGGGCGCTGATCCGCATCACCGCCGGGCTCATGCTCATCCCGCACGGCTGGCCGAAGCTCATGGCCGGCGTCAGCGCCACCGCCAGCTCCGCGCTGGTCAAGCGCGGCATCTACCCCGCGGAACCCCTCGCGATCGTGATCATCACCCTCGAGACGCTGGGCGGCCTGTGCATCGCGCTCGGGCTCTTCACGCGCTTCTGGGCCGCCGCGGTGTGCATCGAGATGATGGTGATCGTCTACCACTACTTGCCGAAATTCGGCTGGACCACGCCCGGCTACGAGTACCCGTTGTTCTGGGGCCTCGTGATGCTCGCCATCGCGCTGCGCGGCGGCGGCCCGTATTCGCTCGATCGCAGGATCGGGCGCGAGCTATAATCGCGCCTTCGCGCCCGTAGCTCAGTTGGATAGAGTACCTGGCTACGAACCAGGGGGTCGTGGGTTCAAATCCTGCCGGGCGCGCCAAAATCTTTCAGGCGAGGCGGTAGATCTCGATCGGCTCGTCGCGGCCCTTGACCTGCACCGGGCCGATCGGCACGGCATTGTGCGCAGGCTCGCCGCCCGCCTTGAGCACCTCGGCGGAGACGAGCAGCTGCGAGTCGTAGATCTTGTTCAGTTGCTCGATGCGCGCGGCGAGGATCACCACGTTGCCGGTGATCGAGTATTGCTTGCGTTGTTCGGAGCCGATGTTGCCGGATACCGCCTCGCCCGCATGCACGCCGATGCCGATCCGGGTCGGCGGGATACGGCCCGAGGCCGACAGTGCAGCCACGCGCCCGACCAGCTCGCGCGCGGCGGCGAGCGCGTTGCGGCAGTCCTCGCCGGTCGGCAGCGGCGCGCCGAAGGTCGCCATGAACCCGTCGCCGAGGAACTGGTTGATGATGCCGTGATGCCGGTTCACCACCTCGATCGCCTCGCCGAACACCGCGTTCTGGAAGGCGACGATCTGCTCGGGCGCCATGCGCTCGACCATCGGGGTGAAATTGCGCACGTCCATGAACATCACGCAGACGAAGGCGCGCCGGCTCTCGAGGGCGGGCCCGTGCTTGAGCAGCTCCTCGGCGATCGCCGGCGAGACCTGCTGGCCGAAGGCGCTGACGATGCGCTGGCGCTCCTCCTGCGCGCGGAAGGCGTTGCCGGCGCGGCGCTTGATCTGGTGGGCGACGAACCCGGCGGCAAACCCCGCGGCGAGCAGCATCGCCGCCTTGGCGAGGAAGAACGGCGGCCTCTCGAAGGGGGTTCCGGCGAGCGCCTCGCCGCCGGTGCCGAGATAGGCCAGGCAAAGCGCAAGGTATTGCGCCGCCGCGACCGCGCCGTAGAACACCGACAGGCGGAAATCGAGCCGCAGGGTCGAGAGCACGATGAACACGCCGTAGAGCAGCACGGCCGCGCCCTGCAGCACGTACTGGGGATTGGTGTGGCGCGCGATGAGAAAGATGAGAAGCGTCGGAAAGCTGGTCTCCACGAAAGCGTTGAGGTAGCGCAGCGGCTCGGGGATGCGCCTGCCCTCGCGCAGCCATCGGCCGATGACCTCGCGGACTGCCAGCTCGTAACCGAGTAGCGCGAGCATCGCCGCGCCGGCCTTGACGAACACGCCGCGCAGCCCGAGCCGATGGTAGTCCTCCTGGTATAGCGCGGAGAACAGGGCGAACACCGCGAGCAGGGCGGCGAGCACCCCGGCGAGCACTGCCATGCGCGTGCGCTCGCTGTGCATGATCTCGCGGGCGAAATGCTCTTCGAACGCGCTGGCCGAAGACATGGCGACAGACTACCGCAGGCAAAGAAATCTGCTCACGCTCCAACGGCTCGCCGTGACCACCACAGCGCCAGCGGCCCGAGCAGAATCGCACCGCCCATCACGAAGAACGCCGCCATCCAGCCCCCGGCGCTGTGCGATCCGCCGCCGGCGTCGATCGCCACGCCGACCACCCAGCCGCCCAGCGCGGACAAGCCGAAGCCGACCATGGAGTGAAGCGCTAGCGTTGCGCCCCGGAAATGCGGATCGGCGGCCGCGGTGACTCCGGAGGTCAGCGCGCCGGAATCGGCGGGTACGGTGAACGCATAGCAGGCAAGGAGGAGCAGCGAGAGCCAGGCCGAGATACCGGCGCTGAGGCCGATCGCCGCGGCGACCAGCGCGGAGCACAGCATCACCAGCGTGATCGCCCGATGCCGGCCGAATCGCAGCGCGGCCTCGTTTCCGAGCAAGCTTGCGGGTAGCGAGAGGACGCTGACGGCGACGCTCACCGTGATGGCGTCGACCGGCGTTGCGCCTCCGGCCTGCGCCGTGACGAAGCCCCAGAACGCGACGATCCAGGTGCGCATGCCGTAGAGCTCGAAGCAGTGCGCGCCGTAGCCCAGCACATAGCCCATCGCGGTGCGATTGCGCAGGACGGGCTTGAAGTCGAGGAGTGGCCCGCTGCGCGGTGGTGGCGGGACCGGGCGCAGCAATAGCGCGACCAGAGCCATTGCCGCGGGGCCGATGCCCGTGACGATGAACGCGGCACGCCAGCCCCACCGCTCGGCAACCAATTGCGCGACCAGGAATGACACGCCGACGCCGACCGAGAAGCTCGACGTATAGAGCGTGATGCTGCGCGAGCTGTCGCCGGGCTCGAGGCGGTCGGTGAGCGCCTTCAAGCCCGGCATATAGGCGCCGGCGAACCCGATGCCAGCCAACCCCCAGAGCGCAATCGCGGAGGCGAGGCCGCTCGCGAGCAACCCGAA
>DASVFV010000034.1:0-18914 GCA_036379875.1 Burkholderiales bacterium
CGACACCACCGACAGGTTGTGCTCGACCATCAGCACGGTGCGGTTCGCCGACACGCGCTTCACCAGCGCGGTGATGCGCTCCACGTCCTCGTGCGTCATGCCGGCGGTGGGCTCGTCGAGCAGCATCATCTCCGGGTCGAGCGCGAGCGTGGTGGCGATCTCGAGCGCGCGCTTGCGCCCGTACGGCAGCTCGACCGCCACCGTGTCGGTGAACGCGGCAAGGCCGACCGCCTCGATCAGCTCGCGCGCCGGCGCGTCGAGGCGCTTCAATTTCTTCTCGGAGGCCCAGAAATCGTAGGACGCGCCGCGCGTCTCGCGCCCCTGCAGCGCGATGCGCACGTTCTCGAGCACCGTGAGGTGCGGGAACACCGCGGAGATCTGGAACGAGCGCACCAGCCCCATGCGCGCGATGCGCGCCGGCGCCGAGCCGGTGATCTCGCGGCCCTTGAAGAAGATCTGGCCGCGCGTCGGCTCGAGGAAGTGCGTGAGCAGGTTGAAGCAGGTGGTCTTGCCGGCGCCGTTGGGGCCGATCAGCGCGTGGATGCTGCCGCGCCGCACCTTGAGCGAGACGTCCTTTACGGCGACGAAGCCCTTGAACTCCTTGGTCAGCCCGCGCGTCTCGAGGATGATTTCGTCGGCCATCGGAAGGCGGCGATCATACCGCGTCTACAGAGTGAAAAGCGCGAGCGGCTTCTCCACGCCGCGCAGGGCATGGCTGCCGAGCGCGCGCCAGGCATGGCGCGTCTGGCGCGCCACCGGCTCCGAGACCACGAGCGGCGTGCCGAGCGACTTGCACAGCGCCTCGACGCGCGCCGCCTCGTTCGCCGCCGCGCCGATAACAGTGAACTCGATGCGGCTGCGCGTGCCGATGTTGCCGTAGAGCACGTCCCCGAGGTGCAGGCCGATGCCGAAGCGCAACGCGACCTGCCGGCCGGCGTTCAGCTTCTCCATGCGCGCGAGGGCTTCGCGCGCGGCTTCCACGGCGCGCGTCGCGGCATCGCTCAGGTCAGCTCCGGGCTCGGCGCCGACCGGGAAGATGGCGAGCGCGGCGTCGCCGATGAAGCGCAGCACCTGGCCGTCGCGCTCGAGCACCGGGCCGAGCACGCATTCGAAATACTCGTTGAGCAGCCCGAGGAAGGCCTGCGGCCCCATCGCGTCGGCGAGCGGCGTCGAGTCGCGCAGGTCGCAGAACCAGATCACCGCATGGATGCGCTCGGTGTCGCCGCGGCGGATGCGCCCCTGCAATACCTTCTCGCCGGCCTGGCGGCCGAGGTAGGCGTCGAGAACGTTCACCGCCTTGCGCGTGAGCCCGTAGACCTCCACCAGGCGCGTGAACGCCGGGCGGATGCGCCGGATCGCCGCGATCTCCGCCGCGCTGAAGCCGCCGGCACTGCGGGTGGCGACGCTCATGCCGTGCACCTCGCCGTTCAGGAACTCGAGCGGCATGATCAGGTAGTCGGTGATGCCCTGCTCGCGCAGCTCCTCGAGCACCGGGAAGTCGAGCGGCGCCGCGCGGTCCTCGAGCCGCCTGCGGATCTCCTCGCGCGTCGAGCGCACGCGGTGGATCGGGCTCGTGACCTGCTCCTCGCTGCCGGTGAACGTGTGGTCCTCCTCGTTCACCTCGATCGCGGCCGCGCCGCGGCGCCAGTAGAACGCGCGCGCCGCGACGTTCGGATGGAGCGGCTGCACGAAGAGCGCGAAGCGGTCGAGGCGAATGCCGGCGTCGACCATGCGCTCGCAGAGCTGCTTCAGCACCTCGCTTGCTTCGCTCGGCGCTCCCGCGCCGCCGATCAGCCAGTCGACGATCGGCTGCACGTCCCCCGGCGCCACGCGCTCGTAGTGATCCACGGCGGGAAACGGATCGTAGAAGTGGTGCAGGAGCCGCTTCCACTCCTGGTACGGGGCCGACTTGCGAAAGCCTTCGGTATGGTCCTCGAGGCGCCGCCAGCGCACGAGGAGCAGGTAGCGGTTCGGCTTCTCGAGGCAGCGCTGCAGCTCGTGCGACAGGTAGCCCGGCGAAGCGCTGATGATCGCCTGCGCCCTGGCGAACGCGGCCTCGAACTCGGCCGCCTGGCCGGGCTTCACGTCGAGCACCGCGCACTCGAGGATCATTCGAATCCGTAGAGCCGTGCCGGGTTGTCGACCAGGATGCGCTTCTGCAGCGCCGCGTCCGGCACCATCTGCGCGAAGAGCCCGAGCAGCGCCGCGTCGTCGGGCATCCACTTCACGTTCGGATGCGGCCAGTCGGTGCCCCACAGCACGCGATCGGGCGCGGCCGCGACGAGCGCGCGCCCGAACGGCACCGCGTCGGCGAACGGCGGGCCCTGCGACGACACGCGCTCGGCGCCGCAGATCTTCACCCAGGCCTTTTCGTTCTTCAGGGTATCCAGGAGAACCCGGAACGGCGGCTGGCCGAGCCCCTCGCTCGCCTTGACGCGCCCCATGTGGTCGATCACGAACGGCACCGGCAGCGTCTTGAACACGCTCTCGAGCTCCGGCAGGTCCTGCGCGTCGAGGTGCAGGATGAGGTGCCAGCCCATCGCCGCCAGCCTGTCCACCGTTCTCCTGAAAAAGCCCATGTCCGGCCGCCCGCCGAGATGCCGCACGAAGTTGAACCTCACCCCGCGGATCCCGCCGTCCTGCATCTGCCGAAACTCCTTGTCCCCATACGTTTCGTCGATGATCGCGGTGCCGCGGTAGCGCCCGCCCGAGCGCGCGATGGCGTCGAGCGTGGCGCGCATGTCGGCGCCGTGGCAGCTCGCGTGGACGATCACCGCTCTTTGCAGTCCCAGCCGGGAGTGCAATGCCTGAAGAGATTCGAACGGCGCATCGTCCGGGTGGTAGGCGGCCTTCGGGTCGTACGGGAACTTCGCGGCGGGCCCGAACACGTGGCAATGGGCGTCGCAGGCTAGCGGGGGCGGTTTGAATGGCATGCTTGCGAGATGAATCATAGCTTCGACGTGGCGGTGGTCGGCCTCGGGCCGGTCGGCGCCACGTGCGCCGCGCTGCTCGGCACGCTCGGCCTGAAGACCGTCGCGATCGAGCGCAGTCCCGCCGTCTACGACAAGCCGCGCGCCTTCGCGCTCGACCACGAGGCGATGCGCGTATTCGAGGATATCGGCGTCGCCGAGGCGGTGGCGCCGCATACCGCACCGTTCACGCCTTCCGAGTATTACGGCGTCGACGGCCGGCTCATCAAGCGTCTCGGCGCGCTGCCCAAGCCCTGGCCGCTCGGCTGGCCCCCGAGCATGGTGTTCCGCCAGCCCGCGGTGGAGGACATTCTGCGCAAGCGCGCCGCCGAAGTGGCGGAGGTGATTCTCGACGAAGTCGTCTCCCTCGACGGGGAAAAGCTGACGTTGCGTAACGGCAGCACCCTCGCCGCCCGATACGTCGTGGGCTGCGACGGCGCGTCGAGCACGCTGCGCCGGCTGCTCGGTATCGAGTACGAGGACCTCGATTTCGACCAGGCGTGGCTCGTGGCGGACCTGCTCGTGAAAGAAGAAGCTTTACCGCGCTTGCCCGAGGTCAGCGTCCAATATTGCGAGCCGGCGCGGCCCGCGACGTACCTGATCGGCGTCGGCAACCACCGGCGCTGGGAGATCATGCTCGACCCCGGCGAGGAGCCCGACGTCTGGAAGCTGCTCGCGCGCTGGATCACGCCCGCCGACGCGGACCTGTGGCGAGCCGCGTCTTACCGATTCCACGCGCTCGTGGCGCGCCAATGGCGGCGCGGCAACTTGTTTCTGGCCGGTGACGCGGCGCACCAGCAACCGCCGTTCACCGGACAGGGCATGTGCCAGGGCATTCGCGACGTCGCCAACCTGGCCTGGA
The DNA here is from genome assembly GCA_036379875.1 of Burkholderiales bacterium. Classification (GTDB taxonomy): domain Bacteria; phylum Pseudomonadota; class Gammaproteobacteria; order Burkholderiales; family SG8-39; genus SCGC-AG-212-J23. The sequence continues at coordinate 3,832 of DASVFV010000034.1, forward strand.
AGCTCAAGCACGGCAAGGACCGCCTGCTCGACACCTACGAGCTCGAGCGCAAGACGCACGTGAAAAAGCTGACCGGCGTCATCAAGGAGATCGGCAAGGTGATCGGCGAGCGTAATCCGGCGGCGGCGCGCGAGCGCGACCGGCGGCTCATCGCCGAGGCGGGCGGCAAGGTGCAGACCGTGCCGCGGCAGAACCTGATCCCGCCGCTCGAGGCGGGCTTGCTTTCGCGCGAGCCGCATCCGGCCAACGGCACGCTGTTCCCGAAGGACGGCGGCCGGGGCTGGCGGGTGGTTCGAAGCCCATCGATGAAAGATTGGTTCGAACGACACCAATGCGCGGCCGCCGTGGTGCGCCCGGATCACTATGTATATGGAGTCGCCCGGGACGACGCCGCGCTTGACCGGCTGCTCGCGGACGTGTCAAAAGAGCTCCAATGAGATTGCGCAGCGTCGAGCTGGAAATCCCCGATGTCGCGCCCGCCGCGGAGTTCCTCGAGCAGGTCTGGGGCCTCCTCCCGGCCGGCAGCTCGGGCGCGACGCGCTTCTTTCGCGGCAGCGGCGACCATCCGTACATCCTTTCGCTCACGAAGGCAGCGGCGCCCGCCGTGGCGGCGATTACGTTTGCCGGCACGGAAGAGGAAGTGCGGAAAAAAGACCGCACCTTCGACGTGCCGGGCGGCGGCAAAGGCTACGAAGTGCGCGGGCCGGAGAACCAGGTCTATCGCTTCATCGTGGACTCGAAACTCCCGGGGGTGAAAGAGCGGGACAAACCGATCCAGCTCACGCACGCGGTGCTCAACGCCACCGACGTCGAAGCCTGCGAGCGCTTCGCGGTCGAGACGCTCGGCTTCAAGGTCTCCGACCGCACCGCGCACATGCGCTTCGTGCGCTGCAACCGCAAGCACCACGCGCTCGCCTACGCCAAGTCCGATCTTGCCTCGCTCAACCACGTCGCGTTCGAGATGCCGAGCCTCGACGCGGTGATGCGCGGCATCGCGCGGCTGCGCGAGGCGGGCTACGAGCCGGTGTGGGGACCGGGCCGCCACGGCCCCGGCAACAACGTGTTCGGCTACTTCATCGCGCCCTACGGCGGCGTGATCGAGTACACCGCCGAGGTGAGCGAGGTCGGTGACGACTACAAGGTCGGCACGCCCGAGGACTGGAAGTGGCCGCCCGGCCGCATCGACCACTGGGGCCTGTCGAAGAAAGACACCGCGAAGACCGGCCCCGCGGAGCGGGTGTTCCGCTTTACTGCCCCTTGATGCCGAGCTCCGGCAGCAGCTTTGCGTAGCGCGCGTGCTCGCCGCGCACGTAGGCGGCGAACTCGTCGGGCGACATCGGCGGCGCGACGTTCACCGCGAGCGCCTTGAAGCGTTCCGCGACCGCCGGGTGCTGCATGGCTTTCGACAGTTCTGCATTCACTCTTGAAACTGTTTCTTTCGGCATGCTGGCCGGCCCATAGAGCCCGAAGTGCGGTCCGCCGTCCACGCCCTTGATGCCGTTCTCCTCCAGCGTCGGGATGTCCGGGAAGTCGGCATGCCGCGCCGGGCCGGCGATCGCGAGCATGCGCACCTTGCCGGCGCGCGCGGGCTGCAGGCCGACGCCCGGATCGAAGACGATGTCGATCTGCCCGCCGATCAGGTCCTGCAGCGCCGGACCTGCGCCCTTGTAGGGCACGTGCGAGAGCTTCACCTTCGCCTCGCGGTTGAATACCTCGGTCGCGATATGCGGCGAGGTGCCGTTGCCCGGCGTGCCGTAATTCAGCTTGCCGGGATTGGCGCGCGCGTAGGCGAGTAATTCGTTCAGGTTCCTGAACGGCCGGTCCGGATGCGTGATCACGTAGAGCGACACCGCGCCGGTGGCGGCGATCGGCGCGAGCACCTTGAGCGGGTCGAGGTCCGGCCGGTTCACGATGTGCGGCGCGATCATCACGCTCGAGCCCGGCGAATAGAGCAGCGTGTGGCCGTCGGGGTCGGAGCGCGCCACCGCGTCGAAGCCGATGTAGCCGTCGCCGCCGGCGCGGTTCTCGACCAGGAACGGCTGGCCGAGCGCCTCCTGCAATCGCGCCCCGAGCACGCGCGCGGTGACGTCGGCCACGCCGCCCGCGGCGACGTTCACGATTACGCGTACGGGTTTGTTTGGCCACTGCTGGGCATGAACGATTCCCTGCGCCAGCAACAGCACCAGAAAAGCAAGACGTTTCATTTCAGGAACTCCCCCAGCACCTGGTTGAACCCTTGCGGGTTCTGGATATTAGCGATGTGCGCCGCGTTCGGGACCGACGCGTGCCTTGCACCCTTCACCTTCGCCGCGAGCCCCTCCATCAGCGGGGGCGGGCCGCCGAGCTTGTCTTCCGCGCCGCTCACGTACAGCGTCGGCGCCTGGATCCTGCCCAGCTGCTCCTCCACGTCGAGGTGCAGGAAGGCCTCGGTCACGCCCATGTAGCCCTGCAAGGTGGTGCCGCGGATCATTTTGCGGATCTTCTCCAGCACCTGCGGGTGAGCGGCCTTGAAGTCTTCGGAGAACCAGCGCTGCACCGTCGGCTCGACGATGCTCTCCAGGCCGTTCTTCTGCACCGTGTCGCGCAGCCCGTACCAGAGCTTCGCGAAGTCCGGCACCATGCGCGCGCGGCAGCAGCACGGCATCAGCTTGTCGACGCGCTCCGGATGCTGGATCGCGAACGCCTGCGCGATCGCCCCGCCCAGGCCGAGGCCGACCAGCGAGGTTCTTTCGACCTTGAGCTGATCCAGAAGCGTCCGGAGGTCCCGCACCAGAATATCGATGCTGTACTGATTTCCGCTCGGCGGCGTCCCGCCATGGCCGCGCAGGTCGTAGCGCAGCACGCGGAAATCCTTTTCCAGGACGGGCACCTGCCCGTCCCACATGGTGAGGTCGTTGGCGATGCCGGTGACGAAGGTCACCCAGCGCCCGCCGCGCCCCTCGATCCTGTGGTTCGTTTCGCTCAAGCGAGGTTAGGATTTGACCATGAAAGTCATCGCCCTCGAAGAGCACTACTGGGACCGGGAAGTCGCCGGCCACTTCACCGAGCGCGGGCCCGAGATGCGCATCCCGGCGCTCCAGGAGCGCCTGTTCGACCTCGGCGCGCTGCGCCTGAAGGAGATGGACGAGGCGGGCATCGACCTGCAAGTCCTCTCGCACGGCGCGCCCGCCACGCAGCGCCTCGATGCGGCGACCGCGGTTCCTCTCGCCCGCGCGGCAAACGATCGCCTGTTCAAGGCGATCCAGGACCACAAAGGCCGCTTCGAAGGCTTCGCCGTGCTGCCGAGCGCCGACCCGAAGGCCGCCGCCGACGAGCTCGAGCGCGCGGTGACGCGCCTGGGCTTCAAGGGCGCGATGATCCACGGCCTGACGACGCTGGACGGCAGGCAGCTCTTCATCGACGACAAGCGCTTCTGGCCGATCTTCGAGCGCGCGCAGAAGCTCGACGTGCCGCTCTACATGCACCCCGCGGTTCCGCACAAGGCGGTGATCGAGGCCTACTACCGCGATTACCTCGAGCAGTTTCCCGGCCTGATGACCGCGGCGTGGGGCTTCACGGTGGAGACCGCGACGCAGGGAATCCGCCTCGTGCTCTCCGGCGTGTTCGAGCAATACCCGGGACTCAAGATCATCCTGGGGCACCTCGGCGAATCGCTGCCCTTCTCCGCCTGGCGCATCGACATGGCGCTCGGCCGCCAGGGCAACCGCAAGTCGAGCTTCCGCGACACCTTCCGCGAGCACTTCTGGATCACCACGAGCGGCAACTTCTCCACGCCCGCGCTGGTGTGCTGCATGATGGAGATGGGCATCGACCGCATCCTGTTCTCCATCGACTACCCGTTCGTGCCGAACGCGCCGGGACCGAAGTGGATGGAGACCGTGCCGCTCTCCGACGAGGACAAGGCCAAGGTCCTGCACGGCAACGCCGAGCGGCTGCTCAAGCTTTGAAGGTCCTCATCTCCGGCGGATTCTCGGGTCCGTACGAGCAGCTCGTCCCGGAATTCGAGCGCGCCACCGGCGTCAAGGTGGACACTGGCTCCGGCTCCTCGCAGGGCAGCGGCCCGCAGACCATCAAGGCGCAGCTGGCCCGCGGCGTGCCGTGCGACGTCGTCATCCTCTCGCGCGAAGGTCTCGCCGAGCTGATCGCCGAGCGCCGCATCGAGCCCGGCACCGACGCCGACCTCGCGCGCACCCCGATCGGCGTCGCGGTGCGCACGGGCGCACCCAAGCCCGATGTGCGCGGCGTCGATGCCTTCAAGCGAGTCATGCTCAAGGCGCGCATGGTCGCGGTGCCGAGCAGCACGAGCGGCATCTTCCTCATGGAGGAAGTCTTCCCGCGCCTCGGCATCGCCGGCCGCGTGAAGGTGACGGCCACGCCGCGGGGCAGCGGCGCCGCCGCGATGGTGGCGAGCGGCGAAGCCGACCTCGGCCTCCTGCCCGTGAGCGAGATCGCGCACGCCAAGGGCGTCGAGCTCGCCGGGCTGATCGCCGAGGAAATCCAGCTCCACCAGGTCTTCGCCGCCGCCGCGGTCGCCGGATCCCACGAGCTCGCCGCCGCGCGACAGCTCATCGCCTTCCTCACCTCCGAGCGCGCGGCCGCGAAGATCCGCAAAGGCGGCATGGAACCACTCGGCAGGCGTTCGTGAAGGTCAAGCGCATCGTGGCGAACGTGGCCACGCCCGACGTCGACAAGGCTACGGTTGCGGCGCGAACATGACGATCCAGATGAGCGTGATGTCCGAAGGCGGCTCCGGCACCGCGGTCCCCGACCTGTCGATCGAAGTCGATAATGTCGAACAAGCACTCGCGAGATGCCGCAAAGCGCGCATCGCGATCGAATATGGCCCGGCGAACGAACCGTGGGGCGTGCGGCGATTCTTCGTGCGCGATCCGTTCGGAAAGCTGGTCAACATCCTGCGGCACGATTAGGAGCGAGGAAAGCACCATGTCACGCATCCGGCCAATGAAGTTCGTTCATGTCGTCTACCGCACCCGCCGTTTTGACCCGATGGTGCGCTGGTACCAGACGGTGTTCGGCGCCAAAGTCCAGTACCAGAATCCCGCGCTCGCGTTCCTGACTTACGACGACGAGCACCACCGTTTTGCGTTCGCCAATCTCGATGTCCTGAAGCCGGAAGGCGCCGAACATGACCGCCGCGGCCTCGTAGGGGTGGATCATCTCGCATACACCTATGCTTCCCTGAAGGACCTGCTGGAGAACTACGCCCAGCTCAAGGCGCACGACATCAGGCCCTATTGGTGCATCCATCATGGCATTACGGTATCGATGTACTACGCGGACCCCGATGGCAATCAGATGGAATTCCAGGTCGATTGCTTCGCGTCGAGCGAAGACGCCAATGCGTTCATGGAGGGCCCGCACTTCGCCGCCAATCCGATTGGCGTCGAATTCGACCCTGACGACTGGCTGGCGAGGCTACGCGCCGGTACTGCTCCGTCCGAGTTTCTTGTCCGTCGCACCGACGAGCCGGTCTCGCCGATTCGTGGCACGTTTGCGACTTGAACGCCGTAAAACCCGATTGAACGAGGTCGCAGAATGAAGGATGACGTGAAGCCCCGTGTCTACGACGTGCTCGCCAAGGCCTTCGCGCAGGAAGGCGTGCGCACCTGTTTCGCGCTGCTCGGCGACGCGAACATGAACTGGGCGGCGCGGCTCGCCGAGCAGGGCTGCCGCATGATCTACGTGCGGCACGAGCACTGCGCGCTCGCGTCCGCGATGGCGTATGCGCGCAAGCAGGGCGACGTAGGCGTGGCCACCGTGACCTGCGGGCCCGGCGTGACGCAGCTCATCACCGCGCTGCCCGCGGCGGTGCGCGCGCACTTGCCGGTGGTGGTGTTCGCCGGCGAGGCGCCGCTCAAGAGCGGCTGGTACAACCAGGAGATCGACCAGGCGCCGCTCGTCACCGCGACCGGCGCGGCGTATCACCGCCTGCACATGCCCGAGCGCATGCCGGTCGCGGTACGCGACGCGTTCCTGCAGGCGCGGCGGGAACGGCGGCCGGTCGTGATCGGCATTCCGTTCGATCTGCAGGCGCGGCCGTGGGAAGGTCCGGCATCCCTGCCGAAGCCCTCGCGCGAGCTGTTGCCACGGCCCTCGCCGATCCCCCCGCATCCGGACGATGTGGCGAATGCAGCGAAGCTGATCGCCGACGCGGAGCGCGTGGTCGTGCTCGCCGGCCTCGGCGCGGTGGAAGCCGGCGCCGGAGCTGCGTGCAAGGCGCTCGCGGCGAAAACCGGCGCGCTGCTCTCGACCACGCTACCGGCGCGCGGGCTCTTCCACGACGATCCGTATTGCCTCGGCATCTCGGGCAGCTTCACGCCCGAGGTGGGCCTCGAATACCTGAAGGAGGCCGACCTCGTGATCGGGGTCGGCTGCTCGCTCGCCTACCACGCGGGCGGCGGCGGCCAGCTCTGGCCGAAGGCGAAGATGCTGCACGTCGACATCGATCCGCTGGCGGTGAGCCAGGGCCAGGAGGTGGCGCGCCAGCACCTGCGCGCCGACGCGCGCCTGGGCGTCGAGGCATTGACCGCCGCGGTGCCGGCGCGCGATCGGAAATGGCGCACCGATGCGATGGCGGCGCGCATCCGCGATTCCAAGCCCGACAGCCACGTATTCGAGATCGAGCCCGGGCTCCTCGACCCGCGCGAAGTTGTCGCGGTGCTCGAGAAGCATCTGCCACGCGAGTGGGAGATGGTGAATTCGAGCGGCCACTGCTCGTGGTTCTTCGCGCAGATGCCCTCGCGTGCGCAGGACAAGTTCCTCACCATCCGCGAGTTCGGCGCGATCGGCAACGGCATCTCGTTCGCGATGGGCGTGGCGGCCGCTCGCCCCGAGCGCCAGGTGGTGCTGTTCGACGGCGACGGCAGCCTGATGATGCACGTGCAGGAGCTCGAGACCATCAAGCGCCACGGCCTGAAGATCCTCATCATCGTGATGAACGACGGCGCGTACGGCTCGGAAGTGCACAAGCTGCGCTCCGAGGGCCTGCCCGAGGACGGCTCGGTGTTCGGCTATTGCGACTTCGCCGGCATCGCGCGCGGCTTCGGCCTCGCCGGCCGGACGTTCAAGGACCTGCGCGAGCTGCCGAAGCTCCTCGCCGAGTTCGCCGCGAGCGGCGGCGCGGCGGTGTGGGACTTCCACGTCTCGGACAAGGTGGTGTCGCCGACCATCCGCCGCGCGCACCCGCACCCGGCGAAGAAATAGCCGCGCTCAGGCGAGGCCGGCCTTGTCCAGGCCGAGCGCCTTGTCGCGCGTGCCCGGCATGCTGCGCACCGCGACGTTGACGCGGTTCCAGGCATTGATGGCGGCCACGCGGAAGATCAGCGTCGAGAGCTCCTGGTCGCTGAACTGCTCGCGCAGCTCGGCATAGAGCGCGTCGGAGACCCCGGTCGGCGCGATCTGCGTGAGCGCTTCGGTCAGGGCGAGCGCGGCGCGCTCCTTGGCGTTGAAGAGCGGCGACTCGCGCCAGATCGCCACGTGGTGCAGGCGCAGCTCGCGCTCGCCGTGCAGCTTGGCCTCCTTGACGTGCATGTCGAGGCAGAAGGCGCAGCCGTTCAGCTGCGAGGCGCGGATGTCGACGAGATAGGCGATGCGCGGGTCGATATGGCCGCTCTTCGCGATGGCCATGCTCAGGTCCTGGAGCTTCTTCATCAGCTCAGGCGACTGCTCGGCGAAGCTGAGGCGGGATTGGTGGGCGGCGTAGTTCATGATCGTCCTTTCGTGAATGGCCCGTGCATTTGTGACATGTTTTTCCGGGCAAGGTTGACGCAGTGTTGCAGACGTAACGAAGGCGTAGGATGCCCCGGTGGATGAGCAAAAACAGCGCTCCGCGGCCCAGCTGATCTCCGCAAGAATCGCCGAGCTCGCGGACTGGCGCGGCAAGACGCTCGCCCGGATCCGCAAGCTCATCAAGGAAGCCGACCCGCAGGTCGTCGAGGAATGGAAGTGGAACGTTCCGGTGTGGTCGCACGGCGGAATCCTCTGCACCGGCGAGTCCTACCAGAGCGTCGTGAAGCTGACCTTCCCCAAGGGCGCTTCGCTCAAGGACCCCGCGCGCCTCTTCAACTCGAGCCTCGAGGGCAAGGTGCGCCGCGCGATCGACATCCGCGAGGGCGAGGAAATCGACGCGCCCGCCTTCAAGGCGCTGATTCGCGAGGCGGTGGCGCAAAATGCGTGACGTGAGGCGCGTCGCCCTCCTTCTTTTCCTCTTCACGGCGCCGGCGATGGGTGCGGACTGGCCAGCCGCGCAACTCGGACCGAAAGACGTTTGGGAAGCAGCCACCGACCGCGGCACGCAAACCCGCTTCATCCCGATGCAGCTCATCGTCCCGGCCGCATGGGACGGCGCGCGCCGCATCGACCTGCCCGTCGCCTCCGGCTCGGACGCCGAGGAGACGGTTTGGAGCGGCCCGCAGGACTGGCTCAGCCCGCAGACCGGCCAGACGCTGCGCGTCTACGACCGCCGCCGCACCAATCGGCGTGAAGGCAGCGTGGAACAGAAGATGGCGGTGCGCACCGACGGCTCGGCGCTCGGCCGCGTCTACGACTCGCGCTTCGGCGGCATCACCTGCGACCAGGAAGGCAAGTTTCCGCTCGGCGCCTGGAAGCAGGGCGAAGTGCGCACCTTCGAGTACGCGTGCATGGCGACGCGTGGCGGCCGGCTCGTCGAGCGGCGCCGCGCCTCGCGCATCACGATGGAAGAGATCGACTACGAGTACGCCAGCGTCCCGCACAGCCTGCGCATCGCGTGGCGGTTTACCGACCGCGACAGCGGCGAGATACTCGACCATCGGACCTACATTTTTTCTCCGGGCCGTGGGCTTGTCGCCCATTCCCGCCGCTAGCGAAGGCGCCCTGTGACGATCTGGCTCGTGCCGTTCGCCATGTTCGGCATGGGCGTGCTCGTGATGTTCCTCGCGGCGCGTTACTTGCTGCGTTGGGCGTGATTCTTCTCCTCGCGCTGCTCGCCTATGAGACCGGCCCGCTCTGGCGCGCGATCAGGCTTTCGCTCGGGCTCTAGAAAGGACCACCGCCATGCCCACCCGCCGCAGACGCAAATCGAGGTCGCTCGCCGCGCAAACCGTCGAGCTCGGCATCGCCGCGCCGCAGGTCATCGCGCATCGAATGACGCGCATGGACCCCGCGGAATTCCAGCGCATGGGGCTCGAGAAGCTGGCCGCCGCCGGCGAAGCCTGGACCGCGATGGCCGCGCAGGCCTTTCTCGAGAACCAGAAGATCGCGATGAGCTTCGTGCAGTCGATCTGGTTTCCCTGGATGCGCCCGACGAGCAAGTCGCTTTCACGCCAGGTCAGCCAGGCCACGACGGCGGTCCTCGGCAAGGGACTCGCGCCGGTGCGCCGCCGCGCGGTGGCGAACGCGAAGCGCCTCGGCCGCATCAGGACGAGATAGCGTACGGATCCGAGAGCACGGGCTCGGCTGTCGAGCGGCTTCGCCGCGTTCGGCGTTCTGCTTGTCGTGCTGGCCGCGCTGTCGCCGGCGGACTGGTACCCGAGCGCGCCGTTGTTCGTCGGCCTTGCGTGCCTCGCGGTCTCGCACGTCCTGACCCCGTGCCAGGACCAGATCACGCGCTGGTGGCGCGCCCGCCTCAGGCGTTGATGGCGGCGGCGATGCGCTCCGGCGTAAGCGGCAGGTCGCGCACGCGCACGCCGAGCGCGTCGCTGAGCGCGTTGGCGATCGCCGCGGCGCTCGGGCCCATGGTGCACTCGCCGGCGCCCATCGAGGGGAACTCATTGGTCGAGAGCAGGACTTCGACGCGCGGCACTTCGCTGAAGCGCAGGATCGGGTAGTCCTCCCAGCCGACGTTGCCCGGGCGATAGGACTCCTTCAGCGCCCAGCTCGCGGCCTGAATGCAGCCGCCTTCCACCTGGTTCGCCACGCCGTCCGGATTGACCGGCAGGCCGACGTCCACCGCGGCGACGAGGCGCGTGACGCGCAGCTCGTGCGTGACCTCCACTTCCGCGAGCACCGCGCAGTACGCGCCGATGTTCTTGTACCGGGCATACGCGACGCCGTGTCCGCGCCCCTCCGGCCGCTTCCAGGCACTCCACTGCGCAAGAAGAGCTTCGAGCACAGCGCGCCCGCGCGGATCCTTCAGATGCTTCAGCCGGAACGGAATCGGCTCGACGCCCGCCGCGGCGGCGCACTCGTCCATGAACGACTCGATGGCGAACACGTTGCCGAACGCGCCGAGCGAGCGCAGCGAGGAGCTGCGCAGCGGCATGTCCTTCACGTAGTTGTTCACCACCAGCAGGTCGGGGAAGTCGTAGGCGGGGATCGCATTGCGGTCGGCGCCGCCCGCGGGCAGCGCGGGATTCACCGCCGGCCAGAGCTCGAACGGCTCGGCGAGGTGCGCGGCCGCGGTCATCACGGGCTTGGGCGCGCGGCCGGGACGATGCGTGTGGCCGTTGCTCCAGAACTGGTGGCGCCACGACACGATGCGGCCGTCGGACGAGAGGCCGGCTTCGAGCTCGAAGGCCATCGCGCCGCCATACGGCTCCCACGCGAATTCGTCCTCGCGCATCCATTGCAGGCGCACCGGGCGGTCTGCCGCTGCGCGGGCGAGCAGCGCGGCGTCGAGCGCCACGTCGTCGGCGCCGTTGTGGCCGTAGCAGCCCGCGCCCTCGACGTGGTGCACCACAATGTCCCTCTCGTCCATGCGCAGCACCTTCGTCAGGTCCTGGCGCAGGCCGAAGATGCCCTGGCTGTGCGTCCAGACTTCCAGCCGGCGGTCGTGCCACTGCGCGATCGCGCACGAAGGGCCGATCGACGCATGGCAGATGTACGGCTTCGTATAGGCGGCACGCAGCTGCCTCGTGCCGAGCGCGCGCGCCTGCGCGTCCACCACTTCCTTCGAGATGTTGCGCTCGGCGACGTGCTCCTTGAGCCAAGTGTGGATGTCCTGCGGCACCGGCGCGCCCTGCTCCCAGGTCGACTTGGCGCGCAGCTTCGCTGCCGCGGCGATCGCGTCTTCTTCTCGCTCGGCGAGGACGCCCACAAAGCTGCCGTCGCGGACCACCGTCACCCCCTGGATTTCCCCGAGGGTTTTCAATCTGGAAAAACCGTGCGACGGCCGCACCACGCGTCCATGCAGCATGCCGGGCAGCACCATGTCGTGCACGTAGCTCGGCTTGCCGGCGAACTTGGCCGGCAGGTCGCGGCGCGGCGCGCTGGTGCCGACCACGCGGTACTCGGCGGGCTTCTTCTCCGGCGCATCGCCGGGGATCTCGGCATCGAGCTCGAGCTCCCAGTACGACTTCCTGCCGCTGCGCTCGAGGAGCGCGCGCATCTCGGCGCAGGCCTTGCGCAGCGCCTTGCCGCCTTCGGAGATCGACTGGCTGCCGGAGGTCACGCCCTCGTCGGGGCTGTGCGCGGTGCTGGCGGGCAGCATGCGGATGCGCTCGAGCGGCACGCCGAGCTCCTCGGCGGCGATCTGCGCAAACGCGGTGAGGATGCCCTGCCCGAGCTCGACCTTGCCGCTCGCGATCGACACCGTGCCGTCGCGCTCGAAGTGCACGCGCTGCGTAAGGCGCCGCGCGTCGGACAGCGCGCCGGGCTTCTCAGCGAGCATCGAGGATCGCCTTCACCACGCGGTTGTGCGAGCCGCACCGGCAGAGATTCTTGTCGAGTGCGGTCCGGATTTCGTCTTCACTCGGTTTTGCTTTATGAGACAAAAGGGCGACCGCGGACATGACGATGCCGCTCATGCAATAGCCGCACTGCGCCGCCTGGTGGCGCTCGAGCGCCTTCTGCACCGGGTGCTCGCCGTTGAGTCCCTCGATGGTGGTGATGGATCTGTCTTTAACCGACCATACCGGGAGATCGCACGACGCCATCGCCTTGCCATCGATCAGGACAAAGCAGGCCCCGCACTGCCCGCTGCCGCAGCCGAAGCGCGTGCCGGGGAGGCGCAGCTCGTTGCGCAGCACGTAGAGGAGCGGCGTGTCCGGCGCGCACTCGACGCGATGGCGCGCGCCGTTCACCTCGATCTCGGTCATGGTGAAAATTCTGTCATAAACTCGTGCGCGGATGACCTTGGAGCGGCTGTTCTTCGGACTCGGCGCGGCGTCCGCGTTCATCGCGGTCGCGCTCGGGGCGTTCGCCGCGCATGGGCTGAAGGCGCGGCTCGGCGCCGACCTCCTCGCCGCCTTCGAAACCGGCGTGCGCTACCAGATGTTCCATGCGCTCGCGCTGCTGGCGGTCGCGTGGGCGTGGACGCGCTGGCCGGGCGCGCCCGTGGCGGCGAGCGGATGGCTGTTCGTCGCCGGCACGGTGCTGTTCTCGGGCAGCCTCTATGCGCTCGCGCTCAGCGGCGTGCGCGGCCTCGGAATCGTTACACCGTTCGGCGGGCTCGCCTTCCTGGCGGGCTGGCTTTGCCTTGCTTGGACCGCTATTCGGGCTTGACGCCCGCCACGCGCGCCATCTCGCCGTAGGCCTTCAGCTCCGCCATCACGAACTTGCGGAACTCTTCCGGCGTGCCGGCGGCGGGCTCGACGCCGAGCTGCGCGAAGCGCTTCAGCACCTCGGGCTTCTGCATCGCCTTGCGCACTTCGCCCGCCAGCTTGTCGAGGATCTCGGGCGGCGTGCGCGCCGGCGCGAACATGCCGAACCAGCCGCCGTCGTAGGTCCAGTCGATGCCCGACTCCTTCATGAGCGGCACTTCGGGCACGGCGACGTTGCGCTTCTCGCCCGTATACGCAAGCACCTTCACCTTGCCGCCCTTCAGGTGCGGCATGATCGGCGCGGGCGACACCAGCATGGCCTGCACCTCGCCCGCCACCAGCGCCGCCGCGGCCGGGCCGCCGCCCTTGTACGGCACGTGCGTCATCTTGATGCCCGCGAGCTGGCTGAACACCTCGGTCGCGAGATGCCAGTTATTGCCCACCCCCGGCGTGCTGTAGGCGAGGCTGTTCTTCTTCGCGTGCTCGATGAACTGCTGGAGGTTCGTCGCGGGCACCGAGGAATTCACCGCGAGGAACAGGCCGCCGCTGCTCGTCAGGTTGGTGACCGGCGCGAAGTCCTTCTCGGTGTCGTACGGCAGCTGCTTCTGCACGTACGGGTTGACCACGAAGCCCGCCGAGTAGACGAGCAGCGTGTAGCCGTCGGGCGCTGCCTTGGCGACCGTGTTCGCGCCGACGATGCCGTTCGCGCCCGGCTGGTTCTCGACGAAAAACGACTGTCCGAGCTGAGTCGTGAGCTCGGCCGCGACAATGCGCGCCACGATGTCCGGTCCGCCGGTCGCCGCTGCGACGACCACGCGTACCGGCTTGTTGGGATACGGTTGCGCCCACACTGAAACTGAGACGAGCGCAGCGACTACTCCGGTAAAGATGCTTTTGCGCATGACCTCCTCCTCTCTTCTTCAGTGTACCGTCAACGGACGCGCGATGGACGCGTTGTTCTTGCATGCAGCAGCGTAAGATGGCTCGCATGGCCACCACGACAGAAGTCATCGAAGAACCGCTTTCGAGCGAAGAGCTCGGCGCGCGCTATCGGCTGATGTGCGACGACCCGTTGTACGCGAACGTCCCCGGCAAGATCGAATTGGACGTATGGGGCCGAATCCTCATGACGCCGCCAGGCGTGTACCACGGCCTGCTTCAGGGACGCGTCTGCCAGCGGCTGGCGGCTCTCGGCGGCGCGACGTTCGGCGAGGTGCCCATTGCGACCACCGCCGGGCTTTTCGCTCCGGACGCTGCCTGGGCATCGGACGAGTTCATTAGACGCCACCGCGGGGAAACGCCGTTAATGCGGGCACCCGAGCTTTGCATAGAGGTCGCGTCGCCTTCGAATTCCAGGAAAGAGCTGCAGGAAAAGGTGGACGCCTATCTGGCAGCGGGCGCCGAGGAAGTGTGGATCATCTACCAGGAAAGCAAACGCTGGCAGTTTTTCAGCCTGGAAGGTGTGCTGGAAAAGTCGCGCTTCTCGGTCGATCTCACCGGGCTGTTCGATTAGAACCTTCGTGAAAGCCTCCTTCTTCCGCCGCTACGGCGGGCCCGAAGTGCTCGAGTACGGCGAGCAGCCGGATCCCGTTCCGGCCGCCGGCGAGGTGCTGGTGAACGTCCACGCCGCGAGCGTCAACGCCGCGGACTGGAAGATGCGCGCCGGGCAGTACGGCGCGGCGATTTCCTTCCCGCACATCCCCGGGCGCGATTTCTCCGGCGTGGTGGCGAAAGGCGCAGGCGACTTCGAGCCGGGCGACGCGGTGTTCGGCGTGTGCGAGGTGCCGCGCGAAGGCGCGTACGCGGAGAAGATCGCGATCCGCGAAGCGATCGTGGCGCGCAAGCCGGAGCGCCTCACGCACGTTCAGTGCGCGGCAGTGGCGCTCGCCGGGCTGACCGCCCTCATCTCGCTCGAGGACACGCTCGAGCTCAAGCGCGGCGAGACCATCCTCATCCACGGCGGCGCGGGCGGCGTGGGTGGATTCGCGGTGGCGCTCGCGCGCTACCTCGGCGCGCGCGTGATCGCCACGGCGAGCGCGGCCAATCATCCCTATGTGCGCTCGCTCGGCGCGCACGAGCTGATCGACTACCGCGAGCAGGACTTCACGCGCGTGGTGAAAGACGTCGATGCGGTGTTCGACACCGCGGGCGGCGAAGTCACCGCGCGCAGCTTCTCCGTGCTGCGCTCCGGCGGGCGCCTCGCCAGCGTGGCGGTGGGCGGCAGCGCGCCGCCCTCGCCGCGCGAAGACATGCGCTCGCTCCGGCCGAAGGTGGACCGCGACCGCCGCAAGCTCGAGCGCGTCGCCGCGCTCGTCGTGCAGGGCGCGGTGCCGCTGCCCACCATCGTGGAATACCCGCTGGCGAAAGCCGCCGACGCGCATCGCGTAAGCGAAGCGCGTCACCTCAAGGGCAAGCTAGTACTTCGAGTGATCTAGCGAGCTTCTGCTTCCTTTATCGCTTCCCAGACGCGCCGCGGCGTAGCCGGCATGTCGAGGTGCGTCACGCCGAGCGGGCGCAGCGCGTCGAGGATCGCATTCATCACCGCGGGCGGCGCGCCCACGCAGCCCGCCTCCCCCACGCCCTTCACGCCGAGCGGATTGGTCT
>DASVFV010000035.1:0-8643 GCA_036379875.1 Burkholderiales bacterium
CCGGCGTGCAGGACTACAACGAGGGCGAATCTCCCTTCCGTCAGGGCGGCTAGCCTCGCTTTCCCACTAGCCGTGCCCCGCGGCGGCAGTGCGGCTACCATATGCGGGTGAAGTGCCCCTTCTGCGGCTCCGAGGAAACCCAGGTGATCGACACGCGGGCCAACCTCGAAGCGAATACCACCCGCCGGCGGCGCAAGTGCGCCAGCTGCGAGAAGCGCTTCACGACCTACGAGCGCGTGGACCTGAAGATGCCGCGCCTGGTGAAGAAGGACGGCAGCCGCACCGACTTCGACCGCGACAAGATCATGGGCAGCATGATGCTCGCGCTGCGCAAGCGCCCGGTGTCCACCGAGGACGTGGACGAGGCCGTCGACCGCGTGATCGAGCGCCTGCGCTCGCTCGGCGAGCGCGAGGTGCCGACCACGCGCGTCGGCGACTTCGTGATGCGCGAGCTCGCCAAGCTCGACAAGATCGCCTACATCCGCTTCGCCTCGGTGTACCGCAGCTTCGAGACCCCCGATGATTTCCGCGAAGCCGTCCAGGAAGTGAAAGCAGGACGCAAGCGTCGCAAGTGAGCTTCTCCGAGTTCGACCGTGCCATGATGCGGCGCGCGCTCGAGCTGGCCGAAAAAGGCCTGTACAGCACCACGCCGAATCCGCGCGTCGGTTGCGTCGTTACCCGGGACCAGAAAGTGCTCGGCGAGGGCTGGCACGAGCGTGCCGGCGGCCCCCATGCCGAGCGGGTCGCCTTGCGACAAGCCGAAAAAACCGAGGGCGCCACGGTCTACGTCACCCTCGAGCCCTGCAATCACCACGGGCGCACGCCGCCGTGCGTCGAGGCATTGAACAAGGCACGGGTGAAGCGCGTCGTGGCGGCGATGCGCGATCCGAATCCCAAGGCCGCGCGCGGTGGAGAAGCGCTCGCCGCGTCGGGAATCGTGTTCGAGCACGGCCTGCTGGAGGTCGAGGCGCGCGAGCTCAACATCGGCTTCGTGTCGCGCATGACGCGCGGCCGGCCGTGGGTGCGCATGAAGATCGCCGCCACGCTCGACGGGCGCACCGCGCTGCCTGACGGCAAGTCGCAATGGATCACCGGCGCCGAGGCGCGGCGCGACGGCCATCGCTGGCGCGCGCGCGCCTGCGCGATCCTCACCGGCATCGGCACGGTGCGCGCCGACGATCCTCGCCTGACGGTGCGCGAGGTGGACACGCCGCGCCAGCCGCTGCGTGTCATCGTCGACAGCCGGCTCGAGACGCCAAGGAACGCCCGGATTCTGCAAGGTGAGCAGGTCTTGGTTTTTAGTTCAAAAGATGGCGAGCTGCCCAATGCTGAAATCGTCAAGCTTCCGAATGCGAACCACAAAGTCGAGCTGCCCGCGATGCTGGAAGAGCTCGCGCGGCGCGGCATCAACGAGCTGCACGTGGAGGCGGGCTTTCGCCTGAACGGCTCGCTCGCGCGCGAAGGCTGCGTGGACGAGTACCTGGTCTACCTGAACCCGAGCTTCCTCGGCGATGCGGCGCAGGGAATGCTCGATCTGCCGGCGGTGCCGGCGCTCGACAAACGACTCTCGCTAAGGGTGCTTTCGCTCGAGCGCCTCGGCGAGGACCTGCGCATTCTCGCGCGCCCCGCATAGCGCGGCGGCGAGGAGGTCGAGCGCGACGCGCGCGGTGCGGCCGTCGCGGTCGAGGCGCGGGCTGTATTCGACCAGCTCGATGGCGGCGAGGCTCGGGCGCGCGGCGATCGCCTCGAGCGCGCGCGCCAGCTCCTCGCTCGTTACGCCGCCCGCCACCGGCGTGCCGACGTCGGGCGCGTCCTCGGGCGTGACGACGTCGAGGTCGATGCTCACCCCGAACCCGCTGGTGCCGGCGCTCGCGATGTCGAGCGCCTCGGCGAGCACCGCGTCGATGCCGCGCCTGCGGATTTCGTCCATGAACACCACGCGCACGCCGAGGCGGCGCAGGCGCTCGTCCTCCTCGGGCTCGTAGCTGCGCACGCCGACCAGGCAGACGTGCCCGGGGTCGACCACGCCGGCCGCGAGGCCGTAGAGCGGATCGTCGAGCTCGCCGAGCAGCCAGGCGAGCGGCATGCCGTGCAGGCGCCCGGTGTGGCTGGTGGCGGGCGTGTGGCTGTCCATGTGCGCGTCGATCCACACCAGGCCGAGGCGGCCGTCGAGCGTGCGCGCCACGCCGGTCCAAGTGCCGCCCGCGCAGCTGTGGTCGCCGCCGATCACGCACGGCAGGCGGCCTGCGCGGCGCGCCTGCGCGACTGCGGCGGCGAGCTGGGCGCACAGCCGTCCCACCGCGACCGACTTGCGCCGCTCGCCCGGTACCGACTCGATCGTCGGGCCCGCGATCGAAGCCATGCCGCACTCGGCGAGGCGGGCGGCGATCTGTGGAATAAGCACGCCCGGCGCTTCGGCGCAGCCCGGGTCGGCGCCGCCCAGGCCCCACGCCGCGCCGATCAGCTCCACGTGTCGCTGCACCTTTACATCTCGCACTGGCAACACACTACGCCGCACCTTAGAACGCCCGCAACGCCGGGGCGGTCCAATGCAGCATGGCGTCTAAATGGCAGGACTGGGCGAGCTTTGCGTTGGGGCTTTGGCTCGCCGTCTCGCCCTGGATGGCGGGCTATGCGCACCACGATGCGGCCACGGCGAACGCGGTCGGCGTGGGCCTCGTGCTCGCGCTCGGCTCGCACTTCGAGTGCGTGGCGTGCCAGGACGTCCCCGCCGAGTGGTTCAACCTCGCGGCGGGCGTATGGCTGCTGTGCGCGCCGTTCGTCCTCGAGTTCACCCGCTCCGCCGTGGCCAGCGCGAACACGCTCGTGGTCGGCGCCGCGGTCGCGGCGCTCGCGGTGTCCGCGCTTTCGCTCGACAAGCAGATCGTCCGCTTCTGGCATAGGGCGCCTTAGCCCTTAGTGCGCTAACCTGCCCGTATGTTCACGGGCATCGTGCAGGCGATAGGCCGCATCGTGCGCAGCGCGCCGTTCGAGGTCGACACCGGCGAACTCGACCTCGCCGGCGTCGGGGTTGGCGACTCGATCTGCGTGCAAGGCGCATGCCTCACGGTCACCCGGCTCCTGCCGCGCGGGTTCGCGGCCGACGTTTCGCAGGAGACTTTGCGCGTCACGACCGGGCTGGAGCACCCCGGCCCGGTCAACCTGGAGAAATCGCTCGCGCTCGGCGCGCCGCTCGGCGGACACCTCGTCACGGGGCACGTCGACGGCGTGGGTGAGGTCGTCTCGCGCCATGAAGGGGTCATCGTCATCCGGCTCCCTGCGGGCCTGGCGAAATACGTGGCGCGCAAAGGATCGATCTGCGTCGACGGGGTGAGCCTGACCGTGAACCGGACGCAAGGCGACGAGTTCGAGGTCAATCTCATCCCGCACACGCTGCAAGCGACGACGCTGTCGAGACTGGCGCCTGGCGTGCGCGTCAACCTCGAGGTCGACCTCATTGCGCGCTACGTGGAACGGATGTTGCACGCCGGGTAGGCATGGCCGTGCTGGGGGCAAAGACCGTGGTGGGTGTTTTCGCGAGCGCTGCCGCCGCCGAGGAGGCGAGGGCGGTACTGCTCGACTCGGGGGTGCCGGAGACCCGCATCGCGCTGAGCGCCGGCCTGACCGACGACGGCATTGCCGCGGAAGTGCCGGGCCAGTCCTACGAGAACCAGCCCGGCCAGCCGCCGGAGGACTCCCGCATCGCGCGTCACGGCGAGCGCATCCGTACCGGCGCCTGCGTGGTGAGCGTGTTCACGCGCTCCGAAGAAGAGAAGCAGTACGTCGAGCAGCTCCTGCTGCGCAGCCGCGCGCGCAGCACCGGCGTGCAGCCCTGAGCGGAATCAACCGCGCCGGGGGGTGTTAGCCGGTCATGCGCGCGTTCCTTCTCGTGTGCGTCCTCCTCGCGGGCTGTGCGCTATTCCCGCTGCAGGAGAAGGACTGCGTAGGCGTGAACTGGGAGCAGCGCGGCTATGCCGACGGCTTCTCCGGGCAGTTCCAGCAGTACTTGCGCCTGGCAGAGGAGTGCCCGCGCTTCGGCGTGACCGTCTCCGAGGAGGACTACTTCCGCGGCTGGAAAGAGGGCCACAACGAGTGGGACCGCCTGATCGGCTCGATGGACAAGCGCCGTTGATGCGGCGCCTCGCTCTCCTGCTGCTCCTATCCGGCTGCGCCGCCGACTGCACCAATCTGGATTGGCAGGGGCGCGGCTACGCCGACGGCTTCGGCGGCCATCCGCCTCAGGACTTGCGGCTGGTGGAGCAATGCACGGCGCGCGGCGTGCAGGTGTCGCAGGCCGACTACCTCAAGGGATATGCCGTCGGCTACGACGAGCACATGCGCCTCAAGACGATGAACTGTGATTAGGTTTGCCGTTCGGGTCGCCTAGCGCGTCCTCGACGTAAAGCATCCCCACCGCCACCATGATCGCCGCGGCGAGCGGCGTGGCCACCGCCACGCCGAGCGCGCCGACGATCGCGCCCATCAGTACCTGCGCGAACAGGATCGCCGCCGGCGGCAGGTGCACCGCGCGGTGCTGCACGAGCGGCGCGAGCACATAGCTCTCGATCAGCTGGATGCCGACGAAGAGCGCGGCCACGTACAGGGCGACGTCCGGCGCTTCGGCGAAGCCGACCATGATGGCCGGCACCGCGGCGAGGAACGGGCCGATGTAGGGCACGAACTCCATCAGTCCGGCGAGCAGCCCGAGCGCGAACGGAAAGGGCGCGCCGATCAGCAGCAGGCCCGCGCCGGTGAGCAGCGCCACGCAGGCCGCGAGCAGCGTCTGGCCGACCAGCCAGCGGCGCAGCACGCGGCCGATCTCGTGCAGCACCTCGCGCATGCGGCTGCGTTTGCGGCGCGGGAAGAGATAGAGCGCGCCCTGCACGTACATGCGCGGCTGCGCGGCCATGAACACGGCGAAGAACAGCACGATCAGCACGTTCGCGATCGCGCCGAAGGTCGAGCCGATGAGGCCGAGGCCGCGGCCGAGCACGTCGCCGTCGCCGCCGGAGAACATGCCGCTCGTTTCGGCGAGCGCCACCGCGCGGCTGCCGAGCTCGCTCTGCGAGAGCTGGTCCTTGAAGCCTTCCACGATCTCCGGGATGCGGTCGATGAGCGCGAGCGCCTGCACGGCAATGCCGCGCCCGAAAAACAGCGCGCCCACCGCGAGCACCACGAGCAGCACGCCGGCCACCAGCGCGAGCGAGCGCCCTTCGCTCCAGCCGAAGCGCCCGGCCAGCCAGTCCGCCGGGGCGCGCAGCAGGATCGCGAACAGCACGCCGATGAAGGCCAAAAGGACTACGTCGATCGCATACCAGAGCAGCACCAGCGCCACCGCCACGGCGACGGCGATGCCGACGTAGACGAGGGCGTGCTGCGCGGTGTCCTTGCGTTCGGCCTGGTCCATGGCCTTAATGGACCGCCGGCCGGGCCTGCGGGTTCTTAGCCGATTCTGACCGGCTTACCCGTCTTGCTCGATTGCGCGGCGGCTTCGGCGAGCACCAGGACCTGCCGGCCGTCGCGCGGGCCCACCTCGGCGGGCTCGCCGCGCTCCACGCTGCGGATGAACGACGCCACCTCGGCGGCGTAGGCGTCGGCGTAGCGGGTCTGGAAGTTCGGCCAGGGGTTGTCCTTCGCCGTCGCCGATGCGCCGAACTGCTCGACGGTGGTGGGCGTGAGGTTCTCGGCGCGCAGCATGCCCTTCTCGCCGTGCACCTCGATGCGCTGGTCGTAGCCGTACACCGCGCGCCGCGTGTTGTTGATGTGGCACATCTTCCCCGACGCGGTGCGCAGCAGCAGCATCGCGGTGTCGATGTCCTTGCCGACCGTCTTCACGCGCTTGTCGACCAGCACCGCGCCCCACGCGAACACCTCGAGCGGCTCCTCGCCGAGCAGCCAGCGCGCCATGTCGAAGTCGTGGATCGTGAAATCGAGGTAGAGGCCGCCGGAAGTGCGCAGGAAGCGCAGGTCGGGCAGGCCGGGATCGCGGTTGGTGATGATGACCTGCTCGACGCGGCCGATCTCGCCGGCGTCGAGGCGCGTTTTCAGCGCGCGGAAGCTCGGGTCGAAGCGCCGGTTGAAGCCGACGAACATCGGCACGCCGGCCTTCTCCACCTCGCGGATGCAGAGCTCGGTCTTCGCCATCGTCAGGTCGACCGGCTTCTCGCAGAAGATCGCCTTGCCGGCGCGCGCTGCGGCGATCGAGAGATCGGCGTGGCTGCCGGTGGAAGAGGCGATCAGCACTGCCTGGACTTTGGGATTTGCAAAAACTTCCTCGGCAGTCGCTTGCTGCGCACCCAGCGGCCCGGCAAGCGCCTTGGCCGCCGCCGGCTTGGTGTCGACCACGTAGAGCAGCTTCGCATCGGCGCGCCGCGCGAGGTTCTCGGCATGCATGCGGCCGATGCGCCCGGCGCCGAACAGGGCGAAGTTAAGCAACTTTCACCGCCTTGTTGGTCTTCAGCGATTCGAGCGCGGCCTCGGCGAGCACCAGCGCCTGGCGGCCGTCTTCGGCGCCGACCGGCATTGGTTTTTTGCTTTTTAGACTGGAAACAAATGCCGCCATTTCGGCGCGGTAAGCGTCCGCATACCGTTCCAGGAAGAAGTGCAGCGGCTTCTCGGTGCACACCGCCGTGCCGTCCGAGCGCTCCACGGTGCTCGGCGTCTTGTTGCCCGCGCGCAGCAATCCCTTCGAGCCGAACACCTCGATGCGCTGGTCGTAGCCGTAGGCGGCGCGGCGCGAATTGTTGATGTGGCACAAGCGGTTGGACTTCGTGCGCAGCAGCACCATCGCCGAGTCGATGTCGCCCAGCTCTTTCAGGCGCGGGTCGACCAGCGCCTCGCCGATCGCATAGACCTCGACCGGCTCCTCGCCGAGCAGCCAGCGCGCCATGTCGAAGTCGTGGATCGTCATGTCGCGGAACTGCCCGCCGGAAACCTTGAGGTACTCGAACGGCGGCAGCCCCGGGTCGCGGCTCGTGATCACCACCTGCTCGACGTTGCCGACCGCGCCTTTGTCGAGGCGTGCTTTCAGCGCGCGGAAGCTCGGGTCGAAGCGGCGGTTGAAGCCGACGAACATCGGCACGCGCGCCTTCTTCACCTCGCGCAGGCACTCGTCGACCTTCTTCAGGCTCAGGTCGATCGGCTTCTCGCAGAAGATCGGCTTGCGCGCGCGCGCCGCATCGATGGCGAGGCGCGCGTGGGTGTCGGTCGAGGAGGCGATCAGCACCGCGCCCACCTTCGGGTCGGTGAACACCTCGCGCTCGCTCGCCACGTTGGCGCCGTAGCGCGCGGCGAGCTTCTGCGCTGCCTCGGCGTTCACGTCGACGACGTAGCGCAGCCGCACGTCCTGCATGGCGGCGATATTGGAGGCGTGGATCTGGCCGATGCGGCCGGCCCCGAACTGGGCGATTTCCAGCATTCTTGTTTGTGTATGATAAATCGAGGAGGGGTCCCCGTGGCGGTGGTTCGCATGACGATGGCCGAGGCCGTCGTCCGTTTCCTGGCGGCGCAGGAGCTGGACGGCGCGCCGCTCTTCGCCGGCGTCTGGGCGATCTTCGGGCATGGCAACGTCGCCGGCCTGGGGCCGGCGCTGCACGCCGCGCGGCGCAAGCTGCCGACCTTGCGCGCGCACAACGAGCAGGCCATGGCGCATGCCGCCATTGCCTTCGCCAAGGTGCATGCGCGCCGGCGCATGATGGCCTGCACCACCTCGATCGGCCCCGGGGCGAGCAACATGGTGACCGCGGCGGCGGTGGCGCACGTCAACCGCCTGCCGGTGCTGTTCCTGCCCGGCGACATCTTCGCCAGCCGCCGCCCCGACCCGGTGCTCCAGCAGCTCGAGGACTTCGGCGACCCGACGGCCTCGGTCAACGACTGCTTCCGGCCGGTCTCGCGCTACTTCGACCGCATCATGCGGCCCGAGCAGATCCTGGTCAGCCTGCCCGCCGCGCTGCGCGTGCTGCTCGACCCGGCCGACTGCGGGCCGGTCACCCTCGCGCTGCCGCAGGACGTGCAGACCGAGGCCTGCGATTACCCGGCCGAGTTCTTCCGGCGGCGCGAGCACCGTATCCGCAAGCCTCTGCCTGATCCGGAGCAGCTTGCCGAGGCCGCGCAACTGCTGAAGAGGTCGAAAAAGCCCCTGGTCGTGGTGGGCGGCGGCGTGAAGTACGCGCTCGCCGAGAAACGCCTCGCCGCCTTCGCCGAAGCGCACGGGCTTCCGGTGGCCGAGACGCAGGCGGGCAAGGGCAGCCTGGCCTGGGATCACGCGTGCAATGTCGGCGCCATCGGCGTGACCGGAACCGCGGCGGCGAACAAGCTCGCCGCCGCCGCGGACGTGGTGCTCGCGGTCGGCACCCGGCTCGGCGACTTCGCCACCGGGTCGCGCGCGCTGTTCGCCGACGCGAGGCTGATCCAGCTGAACGTGGGCGCGTTCGACGCCGCGAAGCACGGCGCCGTGGCGCTGGTCGCCGACGCGGATGCGGGGCTGGAGGGGCTCGGGCGCGCGCTGCGCGACTGGAAGGCGCCGAGTGCGTGGACCGAGCAGGCGACTCGCCTGGCGCGCGCCTGGAACCGCGAGGTCGAGCGCATCACGGCGGCGGGCAAGGGCAAGCCGACGGATGCGCAGGTTTTGGGTTTGGTGAATTC
>DASVFV010000036.1:0-5753 GCA_036379875.1 Burkholderiales bacterium
CTGCATCCAGCCGCGCACCAGGGTGGTGGAGTACTGGCGCTCGGGCGGCGCGACCGGGCGGCCGCTCTTCTATCCGCGCTCTGCCGAGGACATGGAGCACGGCCTGCGCACCTTCGAGCGCGCCTTCGCGCTGATCGGCGCCAGCGCCGACGACTGCGCGCACATCTCCTTCCCGCTCGGCGTGCACCCGGTCGCGCACCTCTACGCGCGCGCCGCCATCAACCACGGCATAGGCACCGTCTGGTGCGGCGCGGGGACGAATACGCCGTCCGAGGTGCAGCTCGAGCTGATCGACCACCTGAAGCCCACGATCTGGCTCGGCATGGCGAGCTATGGGCTGCACCTCGCCAATCTTGCCGAGGCTAAAGGCTTCGACTTGCGCAGTTCCACGGTGAAGAAGCTCATCGTGGCGGCCGAGCCGCTGTCGCCGGTCAAGCGGCAGAAGCTCGAGGCGGCATGGGGCGCGGAGGTGTTCGACCACTTCGGCATGACCGAGGGCGCGTTCGTGGCGGGCGAAGGCGTGGGGCACCACGGCCTGCACATCTGGGCCGACCAGTTCTACTGCGAGGTGGTGGACGAGAAGAGCGGCGAGCCGCTCCCCGAGGGCGAGGTCGGCTCGCTGGTCGTCACGCCGCTCTGGAACAACACGATGACGCCGTTCCTGCGCTGGAGCTCCGGCGACTTGGTTTCTTTTTCCAGTGAGGGAAAAGGCGACGGCCCCTGGTCGGTGTTCCCGATGCTGAAGCACGCGCGGCGCACGGTCGGCTTCTTCAAGGTGCGCGGCGTGAACATCAACCACGCCGAGCTCGAGGACGCGCTGTTTCGCGATCCGGACGTGGTCGACTTCCGCGCCGAGGTTTATAACGACAATGACAACGATGTACTGCATCTTCACATCGAGAAGCGCGCAGGCGCTGCCGACCAGACCATGGAATCCATAAGGCGAGCTTTCCAAGTCACGCCCAAGGTAACGCTGCTGCCGCGCGGCACGATCGCCAAGGAGTTCGAGGCGGCGATCAAGGCGCCGCGCTTCGTCGACAAGCGGGGCTGACATGCAATACGGCATCTTCGACTGGGTCGAGGCCTCGGGACGGCCGCCTTGCGAGGTCTACGAGCACAAGCTCGAGCTCGCCACCGCCGCGGAGCGCGCCGGCTTCCACGGCTTCTTCGTCGCCGAGCACCAGGGCACGCCGCTGTCGATCGACGGCTCGCCCACCGCGCTGCTCTCGGCGATCTTCCAGCGCACCCGGCGCCTGCGCGCCGGCGCGCTGACGTTCTGCCTGCCGTGGTACCACCCGTACCGCTTCTACAGTGAAGTGTGCATGCTCGACCAGATGTCGTACGGCCGCCTGGAGCTCGGCGTGGGACGCGGCGTTTCGCCCATTGAATCGAGAATTTTCAATCTCAATTCGATCGATGAATCAAGGGAGCGGTATCGAGCGACCCTGGATGCGTTCTTCGAGGCCTGCAATTCCCCGACGATGAAGGTGAACGGCGTCGAGGCCGAGCTGCACGTGAAGCCCTACCAGAAGCCGTATCCGCCGCTCTGGTTCCCGAGCTCGAACCGGGAATCGATCGATTTCACCGCGCGCCACGGCTACCACACCGCGTTCATCGGAAAGCACGCCGACTGCAAGCCGCTCTTCGAGCGCTACCGCGAGCTGTGGGAGAAGCACCGCAACGACCCGGGGCGGCACAATGCGCACGTCGCGGCGCCGTTCCTCGCGCGCACCCAGCACCTGGTGATCGCCGATACCGACGCGGCGGCGGAGAAGCTGGGCCTGAAGGCCTACCAAACGTGGGCCGGCCACATCCACCACCTGACGCGCAAGCTCGGC
Organism: Burkholderiales bacterium; assembly: GCA_036379875.1. Lineage (GTDB taxonomy): Bacteria > Pseudomonadota > Gammaproteobacteria > Burkholderiales > SG8-39 > SCGC-AG-212-J23. The sequence goes on from DASVFV010000036.1 coordinate 1,839, forward strand.
CGGCCCGACGTGCACAAGACCACGCCCTACGACGCCGACTCGGCGCAGCCGCTGATCGCCGGCGCGCCGCGCACCGTGCTGCAGAAGCTCGAGGAGATGCTGCGCGCGACCGGCGCGAACTACCTGCTGTGCGTGTTCTCGTTCGGCGATCTCGCGCCCGACGACGCGATGCGCTCGATCGAGCTCTTCACGCGCGAGGTGATGCCCGCGCTTTCGCCAGCAGCGCGTTGAGCGCCGCCGGGTCGACCGGCTTGGTGAGGTGGTGGTCGAAGCCCGCGGCGCGGGCCTCCTGCACGTCGGCGTCCGCGCCCCAGCCGGTGAGCGCGATCAGCTTGACCCCGTCCAGGCGCCCGCGCAGCAGGCGCGCCACGTCGTAGCCGTTGCGCCCCGGCATGCCGATGTCGAGCACCGCGGCGTGCGGGCGGAACGCCCCGCACACCTCGAGCGCCGACTCGCCGTCGTAGGCCGAGCGCACCTCGTAGCCGTACAGGCTGAGGATGCGGCACAGCGTATCGGCGGCGTCGCGGTTGTCGTCGGCGACCACCACGCGCATGCCGGCCGGCGCGGCGGGCCGCGCATCCGGCGGCGCGACGGCGATCGAGTCCGAAGCCGACGCGAGCGGCAGGCGCACCTCGAAGCGGCTGCCCTTGCCCGGACCATCGCTCGATGCGCACACGCTGCCGCCGTGCAGCTCCACCACGCCGCGCACCAGCGAAAGCCCGATGCCGAGGCCGCTGGTGGCCTGCGCGGCCGGCGCCCACTGCGCGAACGGCTCGAAGATGCGCTGCGCGAGCTCGGGCGGAAAGCCGACCCCGTTGTCGCGCACCGTGACCACGGCTTCGTTGCCGGCGCGCTCGGCGCGCAGCTCGATCGAGCCGCCCGGCGCGGTGTATTTGGCCGCGTTGTCGAGCAGGTTGGCGATCACCTGCGCAAGGCGCGTGGGATCGCCGTCCAGCACCGCCTCGGCGCCCGGCGTGGCGACCGAGACCTGGTGCGCGGCGGCATCGAGCGCCGGACGGCTGGTTTCCAGCGCCGCCGCCACCACCGTGCCGAGCGTGACGCGCTCGCGGCGTAGCAGCAGCTTGCCGCTCGACACGCGCGCCACGTCGAGCAGATCGTCCACCAGCCGCGAGATGTGCGCGACCTGGCGCTCGATCACGCCGCGGCTCCACTCGCGATCCGCCTCCGCCACCCCGTCGCGCCCGAGGATCGCCACCGCGTTGCGGATCGGCGCGAGCGGGTTGCGCAGCTCGTGCGCGAGCGTGGCGATGAACTGGTCCTTGCGCCGGTCGGCCTCGTGCAGCGCCTGCTCCATCTCCTTGCGCTCGTGCAGGTCGCTGATCACCGCCACCCAGCCCTCGCCGGCGGGCGCGAAGCGCACGCTCGCCCAGCGCTTGCCGACCGCGGGGTACTCGACCTCGCGCTCGTAGCTCACGTGCTCGCCGGCCAGCACGCGCTCGATGTAGGGGCGGATCCTGGCGAGCTGCTCCGCGCCGATCACCTCGGCCATCGGCCGCCCGATCACCTCCTCGGGCTTGCGGCGCAGCCATTGCGCGCCGAGCTCGTTGATCCACAGGAAGCGCAAGTCGCGGCTGCACAGCGTGACGATCGCCGGCATCGCATCGGCCATGGTCTGCAGCTTGCGCTCGGCCTCGCGCTGCTCGGTGACGTCGGTCGTGATCGAGCCGACGTAGCGGCGGCCCTCGGCGTCCTGCAGCGGGAACTTCACGCTGCGCAGCGTCCTGCGGCCTTCGCCCACCGGCATCTCAAGGTCGTAGTAGCGCGGCGTGCTCGCGTCGAGCACCGCGCGGTCGTGCGCGCGAATCTCGCCGGCGACGCGCTGGGGCAGGAGCTCGGTGTCGGTCTTGCCCTGCCAGTCGGTGCGCCCGGCGAGCTGCTCGCCGGTGCGGTTCATGTACTCGTAGCGCCCCTCCTCGTCCTTGATGAACACGCCGTTCGGCGAGTTGGCCATGAAGGCACGGAAGCGCTGGTCGCTCTGCTCGGCCCTCTGCCGGGCGCGCTGCATGGCGCCGCCCAGCCCGGCGATCAGCAGCGAGGAGAACGAGTAGGCGAAGATCTCCACGAGCTGCCCGGCGCCGCGCACGCTGAGCTGGCCGCGCGGCTCGATGAACAGGAAGTCGCTGCCCAGCCAGCCGACCAGCGCCGCGAGCAGCGCGGGCCAGAAGCCGCCGTACCACGCGGCCACGATCGTCGCGCCGAAGGCGGTGATGTAGGGCACGCGGGTGCCCAGCCAGGGATCGAGCCCGGCGCGCAGCCCGAGGGCGGCGATCACCGCGAGCAGCGCGATGAAGTACGCCAGCCACGGCCGGCGCGGAAAGCGGGTCACCGCTGGATTATTATTCGGCCCGAGGAGACTTGTCATGCTGCGCGAACCCATCAGCGATCTCTCGAAGTGCGTGGAACCCGACCGCGTGCGCCGCGAGGTGTATACCGACCCGCAGATCTTCGAGCTCGAGATGCAGCGCATCCACGAGCGCGTGTGGATCTACTGCGGGCACGAGAGCCAGATCCCCAGGGCCGGCGACTACTACGCCGTGCAGATCGGCCGCCAGCCGATGCTCATGGTGCGCGGCTCCGACGGCAAAGTGAACGTGCTGTACAACCGCTGCCCGCACCGCGGCAACATGATGTGCGGCGACCGGCACGGCAACACCGGCGAGTTCTTCCGCTGCTCCTACCACGCGTGGACCTTCCACCACGACGGGCGCCTGAAGAACATCCCGATGATGGAATCGGGCTACAGCGGCACGCGCTTCACGCGCGACAATCCCGAGTGCAACATGAAGCGCGCGGCGCGCGTCGAGACCTATCGCGGCTTCGTTTTTACGAGCCTTTCGCCCTCCGGTCCCGGCCTTCTCGAATTTCTGGGTGAATCAAAAGTCGCCTTCGACGACATGTGCGATCGCGCGCCGGAGGGCGAGGTGGAGGTGGTGCCGAACTGCTTCCGCGTCATCCAGCATTCGAACTGGAAGATCTTCCTCGAGAACCAGCTCGACGCGCTGCACCCGTCGGTCACGCACCAGTCGACCGGGCGCGCCGCGCACGAAGTGGAAAAGGAGCTGGCGAAGAAGGCGAAGAAGGGCGAGGCGCCGCTTTCGTACCACATGCTCTCGGCGTTCGCGACCGTGACGATCGACAAGTGGGACGCGTTCCAGACGCTCAACTACCCCTACGGCCACTGCATCCTGACCGGCTACATGGGCCTGCGCCCGCAGGACCCGGACACGCTCGCCTACGACAAGATCATGATCAAGAAGTACGGCCAGAAGCGCTTCGAGGAAATCGTGGGGGTGAACATCCACCATGTGCTCCTCTACCCGGGCCTCTCGGTGCAGTCGCCGCTGCAGCAGCTGCGCGCGGTGCGGCCGCTCGGCGTCGACCGCACGCTCACCGAGATCTGGCACTTCCGCCTGAAGGGCGCGCCGGAGCCGATCTACCGCCGCTCGCTCGCGTACTACAACCTGGTGAACTCGCCCGCCACGCTGGTCAACGCGGACGACCTGGAGAACTTCTGGAAATGCCACCAGGGCCTGTCGTCCGAGGGCGGCGACTGGGTGAGCTTCGGCCGCCACCTCGGGCGCGACATCGAGAAGGACGGCATGGTCGAGACCGCGCCGAACTGCGGCACCTCGGAGGCGCCGATGCGCAACCAGATGAAGGCCTGGGCGGAGTACATGCGTGGCTAGGGGACGCATCCGCAGGGCCGTCAAGAAGGTGCTCAGGCGAGCCGCCGGCAACGCGCACCATTCCACGCAGCACGCGGTCGAGCAGTTCCTCTACCACCAGGCCGACCTCCTCGACCGCAAGGAATGGGAGCGCTGGATCGGGCTTTTCACCGACGACGGCGTGTACTGGATGCCGCCCGAGCCCTCCTACACCACCTGGGACGGCACG